>DAOOPX010000066.1:0-4651 GCA_035388465.1 Candidatus Woesebacteria bacterium | reverse complement strand
ATTAATTTGAATTCTTAAATGGACTCTAGTATGCTAAATATAGATGAAACAAATTTTCGGTTTCTTAATATTTTTTGCAGTGGTTTTTTACTTGATTATGGTTCCAACCAGTCGACAGTTGAAGGGTTGTATTGATCGGGCGCAAGTCGAGATGGACCGACTCGACTTGCGCAAAATTACTCGTAATTATGATCTAACCCAATCAAGTTACTGTGCCAATTCTCGAAAAGTGGCAGAAGAAGCTAGTAAGTGCTACAGTGCTGCCCTTGGCTCAAGGTTGGTGCCAGACCAGATTGTAGAAGACATCATAATTTTTTTTAATCCGGGTTTTATCACTTTAGAGCAAATGGTGGCGGCACACAATGATAAGTGTGCCGCCCATCCCACTGCATTATTTTACTTATAAATCAAAGTTTTAAGATGAAATCTTTCGCTAAAATTGTATTAATCAGTATTATTGTGTTGGCAACTGCTGCCCGCTTAATTTTCTTGGATACCTTACCTAAAAGCCCACACGCCGATGAGGTGATGAATGCTTATGTTGGACGATATATTTTGCAGAATGGTTTCGATCTTTATGGCAATCCATGGCCACTAATTTACTTTGATAACTTTGGTGATTATCCCAACATTATGCCGATGTATTTATCTGGAATTTTTACCATATTATTCGGGAACGCGATGTGGGCTGTGCGATTGCCGATTGCGCTTCTGGGTATCGCTGCCGTTTACTTAGTTTATTTGATTAGTATAAATATATTTCGTCGGCAAGGTTTGGCATTATTTTCTGCCTTGAGTTTGGCAATTATGCCTTGGCACATAGTTCTTTCCCGCTCGACTGCTGAAGGCATTGTCGCTAGTACGGTTTTTCTTTTGGGATTGTATATATTAATAAAATATTTTTACCAACCACAATTGAGTAAGTTGGTGCTTACCTTTAGTTTGTTTGCCTTTACCTATTTGCTCTATCCGTCTTATCGGATAATGATCCCGTTAGTTTTTTTGATAGCAATTTTCGTACCACTGCTTAAAAAGCAACGTACTCAGTTAGTTATTGCGACTGTTTTAGCCTCACTCTTGACCCTGTTTGTCAGTCAAACTAATTGGGGTCAGGGCAGATTCAATCAAACCAGTATTACAGGGGGTAAAAGTGTAGTTTTCGCTTGGCAAAGCACTTTTATCGCAGGTGAGGGTCACACAAACGCTGTAAAGGCTCGAATTTTTTTCAACAAACCGGTGATGATTGGTCGTGAGTTTGCCAAGCAATACTTGAGTTATTTTTCACCAAATTATTTATTTAGTGAGGGGGGGTTGCCAGAAAGGTATTTAGTGCCCGAACAGGGACTGTGGTATTACGGTTATTTATTAATCTTTTTGGCAGGTGGGGGATTTTTGCTGCTTTATACCAATAAAGCAGCAAAGCTCAAGCAGCAACTTTTTATAGCGCCGCTGCAATGGCGCATCTATCTTTTTATTGGTCTGATTTTATTTTGTGCTCCAGTAGCTGCGGCGCTTACTTTTGATGCCGTGCCCAACGTTCATCGAACCGCTCTTATGGCTCCGATACTAGCGATTCTTGTTGCCTTACCATTTCACTTTATCAAGCAAATACATTTCCGCAAGCTTAATCTCGGCGTAATCTTGATGTTAATAATCGCTTTAGAATCAATTTATTTTTGGAATAAGTACACGGTTCATAGCAATACTGCTCAATTGCAACATCGAGGTCCTGCGGTCAGTGAATTAATCGAGTATATTTCCCTAGAAAAAGATAATTATGATCAAGTTTTTGTCCCCAAAGAAGATGAGCTAGCACTTTTTTATTTGTTTCGCAATCAAATATACAATCCCGATTTAAGCGGACGAATGAAAAAAAGTTTGGAGATTGATCAGATCGGGAACGTGTTTTTTACACCTACGGCTTGTGGTCCTGAGGATGATTTTTTTGATCAAAGTAGGAGTAAGAAAAACTTGGTCATACAGAAAAATGAGTGTAATTTAGGAGTAGATGATGATGAGTTAAAACAGGCGGGGTTTCAAGAAGTTGCCCAGATCAGAGATATTCAAGGTAATCTAGTTTATGTAGTTTACTCATGGACGGTATTAGATTAAATTGAGTTTAATGTTGTCGGTTGACTGTTAGATGTAATTGTTAGTATCATGTCGGATATGGAAGAAACCCAAACTAAAACAAATCAAGAAAATTCTATGATGCCAGTGACGGAGCTGTTCACTCCGGTAGGAGAAGATTTGTTGCTAGGGCAGATGAAGACAACGCCAGCAAAAAAGCGTCCACCTCATTTTTTGGTTAGTTTGATTGTGTTGTTAGTTATGAGTATTTCGGTTCTGGCTTTTTCGTTGCTTAATCCGCTCCAACCTACCAGTGTGATGAATACTGCTACCACTCCGGTTGTGATTGCAAAACCACTCTTTTTGCAGGTACCAACATTTGATCAATCTGTCACTTTAGTTGAGGGTGAAATGCTAATTGAAGGCAAAACTTTGCCTAACACAACCGTAGCCATCCTCTCTGATGTTGATGAAGTAATTGTCGACAGTGATGACGTTGGGTCATTCAGAGAAACTTTAGTCGTAGGTGAGGATGGCGGATTAGTTCAGGTGGTAGCTTTTGGCGATGATAATCAAGAAAGAACATTGACTTACGACCTGACGGCTACCCCAAGTAATGTTTTAGGTAAGACTGATACAAAAACAAACAATGCCAAGAGTGATCAGAATGCAGTAGCAGCAGCTGCTGAGAAAGAAAAAGAAGAAAAGATCAGGGTTAACCCTGCTTCTGCCGTTGATGCTGGCAAAGTCACTACTGAAAAGGTCATTCCCACTAAACCAGTGGAACTTTTGAAACCCGCCATAGCCAAGCCGACCAAAGCTGCTGCGGAAATCAAGTTTAAAGAGGAAAAAACTCAGGAAATCGAGGACTTTGTGTTGGAGAAAACTGAGATCAAACGCGTGGAAAAATTGGGCGTAAACAAGTTAATGTCTGAGCTAAATCAAGAAGGTACAGCTAGCGCCGGATTTGAAGAACAAGAAAGATTTCAGAACATGCAAGCCGAGCCAGCTACTGAAACTGCCGAAATGAGACGACACGCGGTATCTGGTGTAGTTACCAGTGTGGAAGAAGGAAAGTTGGTTCTATCACATCAAGTTCATCGCGAACGGGTTAATACCATTTACCTTAATAGCAGTACCATTATCTCTTCTAAAGGCGGAGTGGGTTTGACCGTTGCTGAGATCACTGTGGGAATGAGATTGGCTGTAGTGGGGATACCCAGTGATGATGGGTTGTTAGCCTCGAGAGTTCATGTGATTCCTGGTTTGGCATCTGGGGTTTTTGAAAAAAATCCAGTACCGACCGGAGTGGATGGCGATGCCAGTCTTACTCCGGCTCCGACGACATCAGTTTCGGTGACACCTGCTGCTCTTTCTCCCTCTCCAAGTAGCTCGGTTTCAATCACTCCTGAGACCTCTCCTTCACCAACTGAGGTGCCGAGCGCCACTGTTACCCCAACCGAATCAATCTCTCCGACTGTATCTCCTGTACCGACGGAAGAGCCGACCCCAGAGCCAACTTTGGGGCTTTAGTTTTGATGTCTGTTTAGATTGAAAAACATTAGCTTGATTAATCACTTTTCGCGCTAGAGAAATTAATTGACTGGGAGTAAGAGCTGGGGTTAGATGAAAAATAACCACTCAAACCAAAATCGCGCTGCCAAAATTAGTTTTGTTATTTTTGTCTTGAGCTTGGGATTAATTGCAATTTTTCTCTTAGTTTTTGCCAGTGGCTCATTACCTTTCGCCACCAATAAGTTTTACTTTCTCCAGTCCCTTGGCATAGTTTTCGCCTATTTTACTCTATTGCTTTTAGTTGGTTATGGTTTCAATTATCTAATGATCACCAATAGGTGGGATAAATGTGATTGCCTCAATAAAATTCCTGTACGTTTTAGCAGGTTAGTCAATATCTTTTTTTATTCTTTTTTGATTGGCATGACGACTCTAATTAGCTTGTTTGTGATTGGTTGTGCTTGGATTGGGTTCGAGGTAAAGATCTTATGCCAAGAGACGAGAGCTGAGTACGGAGGAGATTGCGTTAAATCTTTGTTGGCTTTACTTAATGATGATAGCAGAGGTTTTAGAGCTCGCAATTCCGCAGTTTGGGCGCTGGGTCAGCTGGGTGATGACCGCGCCCAACCGGTATTACACCAATATTACACTGGCAAAATACCCGATAGAGAACCTTTGGACGAGATGATTAGTCAATATGAGCTAAAAAAAGCAATCAAACTGACTGACGGAGGCATAAACGTTTCCACTTGGCTTTGGCGATCAGCGCGCCAACCCGTGATATACTGAGTAATATGAACGATCAAGAAACAACTGTAGAAAAAACCCCCGAAGTCAAAGAGGTGTCAAAACTGAAAAAAGCGCGAGGAAATCGTAAACTGCGGATGGGAGTGATACTATTTTTAATCGCAGTTGTTGCACTTTTGTTTGTCCTATTTGAAAAAATGCGAATTGGGTTACTAATTATTTTAGTCATTTTATTGTCTGCGTTGGGATTAGAGTTTTTTGAAACAGATTGGGATTTGCAAAAACTGTGGGAAACTAAATCATTTGAACAGTCCAAGAT
>DAOOPX010000065.1:0-4659 GCA_035388465.1 Candidatus Woesebacteria bacterium | reverse complement strand
TTATTGCTTTCCATGACACTGCCAGTCCAGCTACCGAAAAAACAGCTATAAAAATTGTAGTATTAAGTTTAAATGCAAAATCGTCTGAAAGTATTTCGGTAGGAAAATTACTTAAGTCAACTAAAGAAACGATACTTTTTGATAAAAAGTGAAAGGGAATCATAATCATGCTTAACAAATATCCTCTAACTGCAAACATTTTTCCGTGGTTATTCCAAACATCTGGCCAAACAAAAAAATGCGGATCAGAGCTATAAAATGAAATGTCAATGGTTCTGTGCTCTATCAGTGCTTGAGTAGTAAAAAATTGAGGCGTGTCAACAGAATTAATTAATCCAACAGCAGACATTCCATAAGCAACAAAAATTACCAATAAAACAATTGAAGGTATTACATATTTATTAATAACATTAATAAACTTATCATTTAATTTGATCATACGATTATAATATTTGATTAATTATTTTAACGTACCTACCGGCTGCATTATTAACTAAGAATTCTTGAAAAAAACTCTCTGTTTTATCGCTGATTTTAGTGTTTACTTTTAATACTTTACGAATTGAATCAAACAGGGCGGAAGCATTTCGGGGCTCAACCACTCGACCCATACCCGTCATGTTGACAGGTACCCTAACTCCTGGTAAATTGCTTACCACCACTGGCGTTCCTAGCATCATTGCTTCAATTTGTACCATCCCAAAGGCCTCAGTTTGATTGATCGATGGTAGCACCAACAAATTGATGGCCTGATAAAACGCGCCCAACTTACCCCCTCGCAAAGTGCCGAAAAAAGTGTGAGGTAATTGATACTTGGTTAGTTGAGATTTAATCAAATGATAATAACCGGCTTCACCAGCCACTTTTTCACCATAAGGACCGGCAAGAACTAATCGAACTTTTTGCTTGTTATGTAACAGAGCGCAGGCTTCAACCAAATACTCCAAACCTTTCTCATTTGAAACTCTACCCGCGTACCCAATCCAAATTTCGTTTCCTTTGGTATTGAGTAGGTGATGAAAATATTCTGAGTCAACATCCACTTTTGGTACTGGAGGCAAATAAAACTCTGCTTTTTGTGATAAGTGTAAGTCTAAACTTTGATAATAATCCTGAGTATAAAATACAATTTTGTCACACAAAGTGATGGCTAGATTTACTACTTTATTTACGATCCAGCCAATTACTTGCCAATACCAGTTTGCATCCAAATGTAATTTACAATGATAAATACCGATAATTTTTTTTCCCATCAGCTTGGCAATTAATGCCAAGCTGAAACTCTCAACGCTAGGAAGATTTATCAATAAAACATCACACGCTTTCAAATACTTAACAAAGTATATATTCGCTTGAAGTGAAATGAAACCTTTAGATAATTTAAACCAATATGGCATTCTAATCACATCAGCCCCATTAATATTTTCATGATTTAATAGATCTGGCTGGTGTTTGAAAGTAAGTACTTTGATTTCAAATTGTTTACTCAATTCAGATAACAATAATGCTGGGTATGTAGTCATCCCGCTGATGTAGGGATGGTAGTAAGGACTAAAGAAAAGTATCTTTTTTTTGACTTGCATATGTTAAACTAAGTTTTGTTGCTGCCAATCTACTAGTCTTTTTAAGCCATCAGCAACTGTAGTTTGAGTCGACCAACTAATCTTTTCATTTATCTTGTTGTTATTTGAAACAAAATATTTTTGGTCAGCCACTCTTGGTTTGGAGTAGTTGATTGGTACACTGTACCCATATATCTGTGCCAATCGATCAATAATGTTCAAAAGAGAGAAAGCATTAGTAGATCCTCCACCAATGTTAAAAACTTCACCAGAAATTTGGTCGATTTTATCAATCGCTAACTGATAAGCTACAATCAGATCTCCAACATAAAGCAAATCTCTGACTTGAAAACCATCGCCATAAATAGTGATCGGTAGGTGGCGTAAAAATTGCGTCGAGAAAAAAGCTAGCCAACCTTGATCTTCCACACCTATTTGATGTTCTCCATAAATACACGATTGTCTAAAAACCACAGTTTTTAATCCAAAAGAATGATTGTAGTCAAGCACATACTGATCGGCTGCTCCTTTGGAGCAGCCGTAGGGAGACAAAAACCGCAATTGTTCACTTTCATCTACACCGTCTGGACAAGTGGTATTAAAGTACATTTTTTGTTTTTCATCTAACTCAATTTGGTGATGGGATAGATCACCATAAACTTTGTTGGTAGATGAATAAATGATAATTGCCTTTTGATTAAACTTACGTAAAGCATCCAACAATAAAAAAGTGCCGCGCGCGTTTACTTGAAAGTCGTGTTCGGGATTTTGTAATGAGGTGGTAACTGCAGTTTGACCCGCAAGATGCAAAACTACTTGACAGGTTTTCAGATGTTCAAGATAATTTTCAATTTGACATACGTCGCTATGAACAATCTCAATGTTGGGATAACTTCGCTTTATAAAAGCTGCGTTTAACTCCACGCCCTGCCTCGAAAAGTCATCGACAATAGTAACTTGATAACCAATACTGGCAAAATGATGTGCGGCATTGGTGCCAATGAAACCAACGCCTCCTGTAATTAAAACTTTCATATATTTTCCTCCTGCAACAATTTCGTCATTACATCAGTTTTTTTATCAGTCCTAACACCCCCTGTTTCCAACCGACGGTATGGCTAACACCACTCCCACGGGACTTGATCTCCTGGTAATGCTCTTGGTACCAGTCGTAGGACTTGATTAGCGCTTGAGCGTTGGAGTACTTTGGACGCCAATTCAAGGTTTTTTTAATCTTTTCAATTGAGGCAAATGAGTCTTTATCCGCAGTGTCATACACCCATTGGTACAACGGTGATACCCCAATTAGCTCAAAGAAGCGCAATGCTAGTTTAATCGGTTTGGCGGGGAAGGGCAGAAGCTTTGAACCAGAATTAGCATGGGTAAACAACGCACCCAAATCACTCTCGACCGTGCCGTATTTTTCTGCCGCGATGTTGAAAGCATCATTAAGTTTTGGGTCATTTGATTTAGTGCACAAATATACTGCCTCAACTAAATCATCAACATCCATCAGTTGGTAACGATTACGACCGGTACCAATCATTGGAATTTTCTTGCCGTCGTGAATCCAGTCAAACAAAATCTCAAATACTCCTAGCCGGTGGGTACCAATAAATGTTTTAGGTCGAATTATCGTCACCGGCAAACCTTTTTCGATGTATTGACGACAAAATACCTCGGCGTCAATTTTGCTCTGACCATAGGCTCCAACGCCCATCATTGGATCAGTTTCTTCGATCGGGTGTTTTTTTGGCACTCCATACACTGCAGTAGAAGAGATATAGACCACCCGCTTGATTTTATGCTTCAAGCTGGAACGCAGGACGTTTTCAGTGCCCTGGACATTAGTGCTAAAAATATCCGCCTTTTTCCACAAGGGTAGGGCGGCGGCGGCGTGGATCACCACGTCTTGGCCTTTGATGGCGCGATCGATCCCAGCTCGATCGCGCACGTCGATCCGCAGCAACTTTCCCATTCCTTTATATTCATGGGCAGAGTAGGGCGCAATATCGATTAAGGTCAACTGATGACCTTTCTTTTTGAAGTATCTAGTCAGATGTAACCCCAAAAATCCTGCTCCACCAGTGATCAAAACCTTCATACACTTCCTTTCGTTTCTTTAAGTAATAGATCTGTTTGCAACTGAATTAAAAAATCTTTGAAGCTATCAAACTTTTGATCATACTCAATGTGCTTATCTAAAGAATTAGTGATCCAACAAATTTTTGTCTCGGGATTATGTATTTTAAGAAATTGGACAATGTCAAAATTGTCTTCAACAAACAAATCAAGGTCATACTCTTTCAACAACCGAGATTTAAAAAGATGGGGCTGCTCGTTGCGGGCGGTAATATTGACAGTTTTGAATAGATCTCCCAAGCCGAACATGTGTAACTTCAACTTCAAGTCCTTGGTCAAAGATGTGGTTCTACCAGTGAGCAAATGAGCTTCAATCAATCCCGCCTTGGTCAACTGTTTGAGAATGTTGAAGCCGCTGGCTGGCATGAAACTGCTTTGGTGCACTGCCCACCAGGCGAATTCTTCAAATGCGTTGGAAGGTTGAAAAAACACCAACTGATCTCTTTTGACCATTTTTTTCAATTTGAGAAAGCTCATCAGCGGCCGGATTACTCGCAAAGGATTGTACGCAATCACTCCGTCAAAATCAAAACCCACTTTCAGCGGCGCGAATTTTTTATTTTTCATCTCACAGTGAGCTCATTAATAAGCGTGTATTTTACCTTGACTAATCACCGTTGTCACACACAGCTTGGACTTGCCAAACTTGCCAGCCGTCAGCCGATTGATGGCTTGGTGGAATCTCGCGAACAACCCTGCTCTGCTCAACACTAATTCTACCGTCCTCAGTCGCTTTTTCACCTGGACCAACTAATACGTAGTCGAGGTCTTCCCGATACATTAGCCCGCACCATTTATCTATAGAAATCGTTGCCGACCAAAGCTGCGGCAGCAACTGTCTTTTCTGGTGATCGTCATAGCCCATGCTCCAAGCGTGATATCCATAATCTAAGTATATCTGTCTGCCAACTAATGAAGCCGGACTGTACATATATGATGCCGTCAAGAATTGAGC
>DAOOPX010000064.1:0-4664 GCA_035388465.1 Candidatus Woesebacteria bacterium | reverse complement strand
CCAAGACTATCTGCAACCCATTTATGTTTTTCAAGGTGATGATGATTTCATGGCATTTGTCCCAGCGCTTGATTCTAAGTATTTGCAATACTCCCAACAATGATTAACCAATCTCCTCCAACCATCCGCACCCGCATGGCACCTAGTCCAACTGGAGAGATGCATGTCGGTAGCTTGGCCACCTTGTTAAAGAATTATGCATTTGCCAAAAAACACCATGGCCAGTTTATCTTGCGAATTGAAGATACCGACAAAGCACGAGAAGTTCCTGGAGGCGTTGAAGCGATTATGAAAATCATCCGTGCCTACGGACTAGATTGGGATGAAGGACCTGATAAACCGAGTTCATCTGGTCCCTTCATCCAGTCTGAGCGTCTGCAGCTCTACCAACAACACGCGGAGCAATTACTAAATGAGCGAAAAGCTTACCGCTGCTTTTGCTCTAAAGACCGCCTTGAAAAACTGCGTGAAATTCAAACCCAGAACCATCAACCGAGCGGCTATGATCAGCATTGCCTGAAATTAAGTGAAGAGGAAATTAACCAAAATCTGGCTGACCAAAAACCTTTTGTGATTCGTCTGCACGTTCCCGAGAATCAAACAATCGAGTTCACTGACGTGCTGCGCGGCAAGATTACGTTTAATTCCAGTGACATTGATGACCAAGTGTTAATTAAGTCCGACGGCTACCCGACTTATCACCTAGGTGTGGTTGTTGATGATCACTTGATGAATATTACTCACATTATCAGAGGAGAGGAGTGGATTAGCTCAGCTCCCAAGCATGTCATTCTTTACCAGGCATTTGGCTGGGAATTACCAGTTTTCTGCCATGTGCCAGTGTTTCTTAATCCCGATGGTCGAGGCAAGATGAGTAAACGTAAGGGCACAGTTTCCGCCCAATCATTCTTAGATCGCGGTTACTTACCCCAAGCAATGCTCAACTTTTTGATGATCCTGGGCTGGACTCCACAGGATCAACGCGATCTTGTTTCTCTAGGAGAGTATATTCAAGAGTTTGATCTGGCTGATCTCCATCCCAACTCAGTCGTGTTTGACTTGCAAAAGCTTGATTGGCTCAATGGTCAGTACATTCGTCAATTATCTGATCAGGAGTTACTAACACAACTCAAACCGTTTCTACCCAGTGGCCTTTCTCTTGAATTACTCGCCAAAATTTTACCATTAATTAAAGAAAGATTGGTCAGACTTGATCAAATTGCAGAGTTTACTGATTTTTTTCATAAACAAATTACTGTTACCAAGGAGATACTCTGCCCCAAAGCTAATCTTGAGGAGTGTGCCGAGCAGCTTTCAACTATATTAGATCAGCTGGCAACGCTCACAGATTGGAGTACAACCAATCTCGAATCAAGTATTCGTCAAACCCAATCGGATCACGCTTGGTCTAAATCCCACTTCTTCATGCTCCTGCGTCTCGCTGTTACCGGTAAAAAAGCCACCCCGCCATTGTTTGAAACAATGGCGGTAATGGGCAAGGAGCTGGTGTTAGCGCGGCTTCAAGCCGCGCTTACGACTTTATCAACCTAGTACATAGCCACCAATGACTCAAAACCCCCAACTAGATCAGTTATATCAAACCGCGCTGACCACCCATGACCGCCTAACTCAAACAAATCCACAATGGTCAGAGCTTCACCCCAGTCCAATCAACATGGATGACCATTCTTCTCAACGCAAACTACAAATCAAGATTTCTAAGGAAGAGCGAGACTCGATTTTCGAAAAACTCCGCTCACTGTTTTCTAATCAAGAATTGCTCAAAAATTTGGAAATGAAACTGTATCTTGAGCAGCAGCTGAGTGATCTGATGAGTTTAGAAGTTGTGTCTGAGCTCGAAGGCTTCTCCTTACCACACACAACAGCGAAAATTAGAGCAGCATCGCATCGCAAGCTCGGTTTTGATGACCAACTCAACACCCACTCGGCAATACACGAAGCTGGTCTGTCATCGCGTCGACCATTTTTTGGCTGGTCACAGCCTCGGACTCCGGCTGCTGAAGCAGCCGAACAGTATGGTGTTACTTTGCCCCTGCACCTACTTGAGCAGTGGCAAACCAACAAACAAACCACTTTGAAGTGGTTTAAGTATCGTCATGTTTTAATCGTAAACCCTTGGAAGGAGCTAGCCTGTATCGGTGTCGTTAATGATCTGGGACCAACTCATACTACTCGCTATCAAGCCGAAGCTTCTCCTGAGCTGGTCAGAGCCACTCAACTTTGGTTCCCGGGATTAAGTGGCAGAGGCTGTCTGTTTTTACTTGATCATGATAACAGTTTAAAACCAGGACCTATAAAATTTTAATATTAATATATGAGTAACTCACTACAAAACTCTGCCAACTTACTTCAGCTTTTATACCTTGCTGTCGAAAAACAAAGCATTGATCAGACATTAACAAATTGGAAATTAGATAAAAACCGTTATGCGCGGTACCTACTCGAACACACCATCATCTCTCACTTGCTGATTGCGGTAGATCAACTGCTAGCGGACAATACTGACAGGCAGCAGCTGTTGACTTTACTAAGCAGTAAAAGCTTAGACTCGACCCAATTGGCTGAGTGGTTGGCAGCTCATACTGCAGAAAGCGCCCCCACTCTGAGGCAAGTTGGGGCGCGTGTATTATTCTCGTTATCAGAACCAGCATGATCCAAGTCAATCTCATCGTCGGCTCCCGCTATCCTATCAATCGTAAAAAAATTCGCGAGTTTACCCGAGATTTTTTAATGCATCGCGAATTAGATCACGTACAACTGGATATTTCGATCGTTGGTCAACGCAAGATTACTGAGCTTAATCAATCAAAACTCCAACACCAGGGTTCAACTGATGTTCTGTCATTTCCCTTGCATGAGCGCCATCAGTTTAATGACTTTCCTCTCCCCACCGGCATACCTCCACATCTCGGAGACATTGTGATTAGTTTTCCCGAAGCTATCAAGCAAGCTAAAAAGTTAGGTCGGTTAGTTGACGACCAACTGTGTTTATATATTGAACATGGGTTACTTCATCTGTTAGGCTATCATCACGAATAGTACATTTTTATATCAAACTTAATGCCAGCATGGACACTCAAGTACCGGCCAAGTAAAGTCAGCGAGCTACATCATCGAGTGATTCGTGAGCAGTTGCTGTCGTTCATGAAAAATGGCAAGATTCCCCAAGTACTATTGTTCACTGGTCCCAAGGGTATTGGCAAAACTTCAGCTTCAAGAATTATTGCCGCCGTCCTGAATGACGCACAAAATCAGGAGGCAGTTAAGGGCGCTTACTTTCAAAACTCTAAGAAAAAAATCGAGCTAAACGAACCAGATTCTAGTGATCCTTTAATTCAAAAAATAATTCAAGGATCAGCTTTTGCCGTGCAAGAACTTGATGCCGCGAGTAATCGCGGCATCAACGAGGTTCGTGCCCTCAAAGAGCGGATTCAACTCCTGCCAACACAAGGAAGTATGGCAGTCTACATCCTTGATGAAGCCCACATGCTCACCACTCCAGCCTTCAATGCACTGCTGAAGATTCTCGAAGAACCCCCAGCCCACGTCATCTTTATTCTGGCCACAACTGAGATCCAAAAAATTCCTGCGACGATTCTTTCACGGTGCCAAGTGCTGCGCTTCACCAAGGCTTCCCGTGCTGAAATTATTGATGCGCTCAAACCAATCATCAAGGCAGAGAAACTCGAAATTTCTCAAGAGTTGCTTGAACAAATCTCTGATCTAGCTGACGGCAGCTTTCGTGATGCGGTTAAACTGCTTGAACAAGTTGCCGTCAATCAATCGCACTCTGAGCAGAACCAATCATTAAGTTTATTCCCTGCAATTGAGCAATCCGTATCTCAACTGATTGACTCGATCATTCAAAAGGATGCGCCAGCAGTCAGTCAGCTGTTTGTGGAACTACGGAGCTTGGCAATTGATGAATCATATCTAGTAAATCATATCTTAAAATACTTACACTCTTGTTTACTTCAAAGTCTTAAAGTAAGTTCAGGTGAGTCACCTCTGCCTCAATCAGCTGCTCTATTTCTACTTAAATCATTCAATCACCCCATCACCAATCCGGCTGCGCCCATCCCGCTTATCAGCACGGAGCTACTCTCACTAGAAATTATCGATAAAGCCACCAGACAAGCTGCCCAAAAACAAGGTCAACAACCTCAAAAACCTAAATTCTCACCACCTGCTACTATTTCTCTGATAAAAAAAAATTCAAATGAAACCCAAGTTAGCAGCGACTCCGTGAACCCCATCATAGAAACGGTTCTACCAATATCGACTAAACAGGGCGATGGTCAAAAACTGCTGACACAGTGGAGTGAGTTTGTCACACAAGTGGGTCAGCTCAACACTCGACTGGCTACCTTATTTTGTTCCATCAAGCCAGTTTTGGCGGAAGCCAACGTGGTGACACTCGCGGTTTATTACAAATTTCATCAAGAACAACTGACTCAACCGCAAATCATCAGATTAATTGAAGATGTCGCTTCTGAGCTATCAGGTGGATTAATCCAATTTGAGTTCCGACTAGAAGAACCACCCAGCAACCACGGGTTGGATTTTAATGCAGCCCTGATCTCATGACACGTAGGCGAGACAATACCTTTTGTGCACTTTGTGCGACAACAACTCACTAGTTT
>DAOOPX010000063.1:0-4964 GCA_035388465.1 Candidatus Woesebacteria bacterium | reverse complement strand
AGATACTATCCGTTTGGGCAGAGCTTGGGGCAGCTGAGTGGGTACACTCAACTGCCCCACAAGGAAGATTTGTTGCAGGACAGACAGCGACCAATTAATGAAGCTATTGGCAAAACTGGGATTGAGGCAAGTTTTGAGGATAAATTAAGAGGCCAAGCTGGTCAGATTACCTATGAAGTCGATGCTCTTGGTAACATTTTAAAAACTCTTCAGGTGGAAAGCTCAGTTCCAGGGGAAACATTGGAGACAACGGCCGATCCATATTTATCTCAAGTAGCACTGACTGCGTTGGGTGCCAAAAAAGGGGCAGTAATCATTCTAGATGGAAGCACTGGAGAAGTATTAAGTTTGGTTAGTAATCCTAGTTTTGACCCAAATGCCTTTACCAATCCGAGTTTAACTGATGATGAAGCTGAGCAGTATCAACTCCAGTTGCAACAACAAATTAATCAACCCGATCAGCCGTTTTTTAACCGGGCGATCAGTGGTCAATACCCGCCAGGATCAGTTTTTAAAATGATCACGGCTTTAGCTGCTCTAGAGTCAGAAAAAGTCGATGAGACAACGACAGTGAATGACACTGGCACACTCCAAGTTGGTGAGTACTCGTATGCCAACTGGTACTTTACTCAATACGGTCAAGTAGAAGGGGAGATCAATCTGCGGCGCGCCATCGGTCGGAGTAATGATATCTTTTTCTATAAAGCAGCTGAGTGGGTGGGACCGGTGGGGTTAGCTGAGATGGCGCGCCGTTTCGGTTTTGGTCAAGTTTCTGGCATTGAGTTACTTGGAGAAAAGACGGGTTTAGTACCCGATCCTGATTGGAAACAAAAAACCTTGCAAGAACCGTGGTACTTGGGTAATACTTATCACTTTGGGATTGGACAGGGAGATTTGCTCGTTACTCCGATCCAGATTGCACGGATGACACAAGCAATTGTTAATCAAGGAGTGATCTGTACACCACATGTACTCAAAACCGCCCAGCAAAGCTGCGAGAGTTTGGGATTGAGTAAAGATAATCTTGACCTAGTGATGGCTGGTATGCTGGATGTCTGCAGCCAGGGTGGTACGGCATTTCCGTTGTTTACTCACAATACTATATATAGAGACCAGCAGCTGCCCGTTTATCAGCAGTTAGCTGCTGGAGCTGCGGCCTGTAAGACCGGCACGGCAGAGTGGGGTGGACGTGACGGTCGGGGATTTCGCCAGACGCATGCGTGGTTTACTATGGCTGCGGGTGTGCCGATTGACGAAACTGATGTTGATGTGGCTACCAACTCGGCTGAGTTGGTAGCCACATCGTCTGCGTCCCAACCGAGTAGCACCACAACCCCCGATATAGTCTCGATGAGCCAAACTCAGCTGCGCCAAGTTTGGCTGCAACACCTGAAGGAAAAACAAAACTTTCCCAAAACCCTGGTAATTACTGTGTTGGTTGAGAGCGATAGCTCTCAACCTTACGCCGAGGGTAGTCGCGATGCCGCTCCCATTGCTAAGCAAATTCTGGATTGGGTTTTGGGTTCGGTTTCAGACTAGTTAAAAACACCAATTTAGTGGTGCAACTCCTTGATTGATTTTTAATTTTTGCTTTTTGAACAGTAAACGCTACGTTTCACTCAAGAATTGGGTGGGATAGTGGCTTGGTGACCTTAAGTGATCCAGAAAAACAAATATATATTGCGTTGGCCTCGATTGAAGGAGTAGGTGAGAAGACACTGCAAAACATCTTGAGTTGGTGCGAAAAATCAGGTGACAACTTAGAAACATGTTGGCAGCGTGGCAGTTGGCCGGAAACAATATTTTTTTCTCGTAGTACCTACCAAAGGTACTGCGGCGTGGTGGGACAGGCAAGTTTTGTCAAAAATGTGTGTTCGCAGTTGCGGGAGCTACAGATCACGCCGGTAGTGAAGGGGGACACAGAGTACCCGAAGTTACTGAAAGAGGCAATGGGTGCGCCCAGTATTTTGTACTGTCGCGGTGAGTTGAGTTTGCTCAGCTGTAGTGTCCCGATTTCGGTCGTGGGGGCGCGCCATATGAGTGCCTATGGTAAGCGAGCGACGCAAGTGATCGCCGCGGAGCTAATTAAGGCTGGTGCCACTGTAGTTTCAGGTTTTATGTATGGAGTAGACGTGACTGCACACCTAGCAGCGTTGGACGCCGATGGTGGTAGCATTGGTGTCTTGGGCTTTGGTCTTGATCAAATGTACCCGAATTCTCAAAGAGAGCTCTTTCAAGATTTACTGCGGAGAAAAATGCTGTTTATTTCCCAGTTTCCGCCCGGGACGCAGGCCCGGGCGGGCAATTTTCTCCAACGTAATCAAGTTGTCGCGGGCTTGAGTTGGGCAGTGGTGGTGACTGAAGCCGGATTTCCATCTGGGAGCTTTAGTACAGCCCAAGCAGCTCTCGATGAAGGGCGGCTTGTTTGTGCGGTCCCTGGTCCATTTGATAGTCAGTATAGTCAAGGGACTAAGTGGTTAATCAATGAGGGTGCGACGCTAGTGACTTCGGGAAGCCAGGTTCTGACTGAACTTGGCTTCCCCGTCTATGTCGAATCAGAAAGAACGAGTGGCTCGGGAAGTGAGAAAAACTTGAGTGTGGTGGTGGAAAGACTGACCGAAAAAGAAAAATTAGTTTTCGAAGCGGTAATTAAGCAAACCGGTGAGATGGAAAGCATTATCAAACAAACCAATTTTTCTGCGTCTGAGCTGTCTGCATTGCTGACTGAACTCGAGCTCAAAGGTTTGTTGGTCGCCGTTGGTGACACCTGGCAGATTGCCCTTTGAGCAATCTGCTACAATGTTGGTCTTATGCAATTAGTCATTGTTGAGTCTCCCACTAAAGCTAAGAAATTACGAGATTATCTCGGCAGCGAGTACGAAGTTGAAGCTTCGTTTGGTCATGTACGCGATCTGCCCAAGAGTACTTTGGGCGTCGATTTAGACAAGCAATTCGAACCAATTTACGAAGTGAGCCAGGGTAAAAATAAAGTTATCACTTTGTTGAAAAAACTGGCTAAAACTGCTGATCGGATTATTCTTGCCACAGACCCTGATCGTGAGGGCGAAGCAATTGCTTGGCATTTAAAAGAGCTAGTAGGTAAAGGTGAGTACGTGCGCGCGGTATTTCACGAAATTACCAAGACCGCAGTTTTAGATGCTATGGCTCACCCCGGAGTGTTGAATATGGATTTGGTGGATGCTCAACAGGCCAGGCGGGTCGTCGACCGCCTGGCCGGATACAAAATTTCACCGATATTGTGGCGGAAGATTCGCCGTGGTCTTTCCGCCGGTCGGGTTCAATCAGTGGCATTACGTCTGATCGTTGAAAGAGAAAAGGAAATCGAGAGTTTTCAACCCAAAGAGTACTGGGAGTTAGACGTGGCATTAAGCCTTAATCATGGTGTTGACCCGCAAAATTTCTTTGACAAAAAACTCGACCCAGCAGATTTACCTAAAGACATGATTATTGCTCGAGTGGTTGAGCTAGCTGGCAAAAGCTACAAACCCACAGCTGCCGCCGATGTTCAACCTCTTACTGAGTGGCTGCCTCAAGCTAAATATCTGGTAAGCTCGATTGACAAAAAAGAACGTAAAGCTGGGGCTTTTCCACCATTTACTACTTCAACGCTACAACAAGCAGCCGCCAACCGCTTGAGCATGACAAGTAAGCAAACGATGAAGTTGGCTCAGGATTTGTACGAACAAGGTTTAATTACTTACCATCGTACTGACTCATTTTTCTTATCCATCAGCGCAGTCAAGCAGGCTAGAGAATATATCACCAAAGAGTTTGGGTCAGAATATTTGCCACCCAAGCCAAATTTCTACGCTAACAAAGCCAAAAATGCCCAAGAAGCGCACGAAGCAATTCGGGTGACTGATGTGGGGAAAGACGAGGTGGGACTCTCTCCCAGGCATCAGAAGCTTTATGATTTAATCAGACGGCGATTCCTAGCTAGTCAGATGAGTCAGGCTTTGTATGACCAGACTACGATAACTATCTCAGCAACTCACAATAATCAGCAAGCAGCACTCAAAACTACGGGTTCGGTGTTGCGTTTTCCGGGTTGGAGGAAGCTTTTCCCAGCAGGGGATGATGTGTTCTTGCCAGAAATCAGTGCTGATGAAGTGCTGTATTTCGCCAAGCTAATGTCTGAGCAAAAATTTACCCAACCTCCACCCAGATACAACGATGCATCATTAGTGAAAGAGTTAGAAAAACGAGGAATTGGCCGCCCGAGTACGTATGCTCCGACCATTTCTTTGATCGAGGATCGTGGCTATATCGAGAGAAAAGACAAGAAGTTTTTCCCGACCACGATTGGGACAACCGTGTGTGAATTTTTAGTCAAGCACTTCACCCAACTCCTCCAGTATGAGTTTACGGCACAGATGGAAAATGATTTGGACGAGATTGCTGAAGGCAACAAAAATTGGCGAGAGTTTGTCCAAAATTTTTATCAGGATTTTGCTCTGCTAGTGGAAAAGACTCAAACTGAAGCTGAAAGAGTCCAGATACCGGTTGAAGAAACCGGGGAAGAGTGTCCAGACTGTGGTGCCGAGCATGGTGGCAGAATCGTGATTCGCACTGGGAAGTTTGGCAAGTTTAAAAGCTGTCATCGGTTTCCAGAATGTAAATTTACTCAAAACTTGGTGGAAACGATCGATGGCTTAAACTGTCCAGTTTGCGGTTTGGGTCAGGTGGCGGTCAAACGCTCTCGTTGGGGACGGCAATTTTACGGTTGCAGTCGTTACCCAGAGTGTAACTGGGCAGGACCCAAACCGCCCCAACCTGGTGAAACCATTTCTGCTGATCAGTGGGAGGTGATGAAGCTAGAGAGAGCGGAGCGATCTAAAAAGTTTCGCGCCAGGTTTAGCAAAAAACCAAAGAAAACAACAAAGAAATCTGCAAAGAAGTCACTTAAGAAAACTAAAAAAGCAGCCACAAAATAAATAATCTGT
>DAOOPX010000062.1:0-5163 GCA_035388465.1 Candidatus Woesebacteria bacterium | reverse complement strand
TGATTTAATGAATGTTTCTCTTCAGCTGCTGATCGAAATATCTCAATTCCTTCCGCTTGAAGGAAAGTATTGGCAATGCCGCCGCCTGTCAAAATAATGTCAGCTTTTTTAGCTAAGTGGGTGATAGCTTCCACCTTGTCAGAAATCTTGGCACCCCCAATTACGCAGACAAAGGGTCGGAGCGGATTTTGCAACATTTTGCCTAATGTTTCTACTTCTTTGATCAAGCCAAAACCAGCGTAATGAGGTAAAAGTTTCGCCAATGCATAAGTGGAAGTGTGTTTTCGGTGAGTGGTGGAAAAAGCTTCGTTGACGTAAACATCTGCCAAACTAGCCAGCTGGCGAGCAAAACCTGCGTCGTTTTCTTTTTCTTTGGGATTGAACCTGAGGTTCTCTAGCAGAAAAAGAGCGGGGTAATTCGCCCGATCAAGGGTAGATTTTACAATCTGAGGATCAAGGGTGGGTAAAAATTGGCAGTCTAATTTTTGCCGGTTGTTCAAGTACTCAGCAATGGGTTGCAAAGACAAATGCTTGTCTTGAACAGATTTGGGTCTACCTAGGTGAGTAATTAGGATAACTTGGGCTTGGTTTTCCAGCAAAAAACGAATGGTGTCTAGCGATGCCAGGATGCGGCGATCGTCTGCTACCGTCAGACGATCGCCCGTCTTCTCCAGTGGCACGTTGTAATCGACTCTGACAATCACTCTTTTTTTGGCAACAACTTTAGGATTGAGACTCGGGAGTTTCATATACAGGTATGATATACTCCACAGCGCATCTTTGAAAGGAGCAAGTATTTTTATGCAGAAAAAAATTCAGACCATGGACGAGCTTTTGGCTCAAAAGCAAGCAGTGGTGATTGTCCCCAAGCAGGGGGTTTCATTAAAAGGAGTAATTTCCAAAATTGATAAAAAACAAATGATCGTCGATATCGGCGCCAAAACCGATGGAGTCGTGGCCGAACGCGAGTTCTCTATGGCTTTAGATTTGATTGAAGAAATGAAAGTAGGCGACGAGATCGAAGCAGTGGTGATTAGTGAGAACAATGGTCAAGGTCAAGTTGGTTTATCTTTGCGTCAAGCGGCGCTTGACGCAAAATGGGACTACTTTATCCAAGCTCAGGAAAGCGACAAAGTTCTAGAAGCCAAGGGTATTGAAGTAAATAAGGGCGGATTAATCGTGCTAGTCAATGGTGTACGTGGATTTGTTCCTTCCAGCCAATTTGGTAAGGAGCTAGTGGGAGATTTTGCCGCGCTGGTTGATCATCGTTTCAAAGTCAAAGTAATTGAGGTAGATAAAGAAAAGAACCGCTTGATTTTCTCGGAGAGACACGTTTCTGAAGAAAAAGAGCTTGCATTCAAAGAACAAGCTATGGCTCAAGTCGAAGCTGGCAAAACATATCAAGGATTAGTGTCTGGAATTATGCATTTTGGCTTGTTTGTCACAGTTGAGGTGCCGATCAAAGATGGCGAGAATGGTCATGTTGAAGGTCTGGTGCACATCTCCGAAATTTCGTGGGAAAAAGTCAATCATCCCAAAGATTACCACCTGGTTGGGGACAAAATTGAGGTGAAAGTATTGGGTCGGGACGAACGCACTGGTAAATTGAATCTTTCGATCAAACAGCTTCAAGCTAATCCCTGGATTGGAATCGAAGAGAGATATCCAGTTGGCACAACTATCACTGGCAAAGTATCTCGAGTCGAGGGTTTTGGCGTTTTTGTCAATGTTGAGCCTGGAGTCGATGGCTTAATTCACAGCAGTAAATTGGATGGTCAGAATGCGTTAAAGAAAGATGATCCAGTCACAGTGTATGTTGATAGTGTTAGTTCACAGCAAAAAAGAATGAGTTTGAGCTTGATCACCACAGCGCGTTCAATGGAGTATCGCTAAATATTGTAGTAAAATTTAAACTTAAGATATGTCAAAACAACGCATGATAGTGACAGATGATCAATTATTAATCGATATGGACTTGCTATTCAATGCCATTCGCGAAGCGAATGGCGACTGGGAGAAGGTAGAGCAGGAGATGCACGTTTATTTAGACTCAATCACCCACATGGTCTCCAGCGCCCCTGCTCCCCAACCAAAGAAATAGCACGTTTTTTTTGATTCTAGGCTATTTTTGTGATATAATCTGCCCATACAGAAAGAAAAAAACTTGATGTCCGAATTGCCGTCTAAATTGCCATTTGTGATTACTTGTGGTGACGAAGGAGTCCAAATTAACGTTGGTCGCCGTTTAGGTTTCGTTGGTGCGGGCGTGAAGCTTGAAGGCTTTGCTGAAGTTGTACCACACTTGCAAAAACTATTTGGCGAAGATCTAGTTTTGGCCAGCTCTGCTGAGAACGATTGGATCAAAGCCAAGTTTGAGCTAAGCGATTATGATCAAGCAGACGCCTTTGCCCAGCAGCACACCGAGCTTTTGGCTGATGAACTAAAATTAAAGTATGCAGGTTTTCTGCCTTTTACCGATCCCAGGCAACTCAAACACGAAGTCAAGGGCCACATGGTCCGGCCCAAAGCCGTCCATATTGCCAACGGAGTTTGTTTCACCCTGGCTGGTGGCGAGCAGACGTACCACCTTGGTCATTTTGTGATTAGCGCTGAGTGGGTGTCGATGGTGCCCAAGAAGCTCGCCACTCAATTGATCAAGACTCAAGTCGAGTTTTACCAATCGCTGGTGCCTAAAGACAAACTTAAGATCGTCTTCGAAGCAGAAGGTGACCTTGGCTCGGATTTTTCCCAGAAAAACCTGGCTACTTTATCCAAAATTTTGTCCTAAACGACTGAACATCATTAGTCAGTTTAGTGTTTTGCCAATTATCAGTTTTTCTGAACCAAAAATTTACCTCATTCACACTGGTTGGGCTGGGGAAACATTTGGTTAGGTATAAGTGGGTTCTTATTCGGTTGATGTAGGTCGTTTGCCATCAAGAATTTGCCGAGATTTGTTATAAACATCCTTAATCAATTGTGTTTGTTCTTGAATGAAATAATCCCACGAAACCGCGATTTCCATAAAAGTAGTTGCGCCGTGCTCGTCTCCTGACGTGGCACACTTCATAGCATCATCGAGTGATCTTCGCATTTGCAACTCATAATTACTTGTGGCGGTTGCGATTAACCGAGCTAACACAGGGTCTTTGACCAAATCAGGGTAATCTGCCTCATATCTTGCGATTGCTTCAGGATCACGCTTATGTTTTTCTGTTGTGGTAGTTGTGGTGGGTACCAATCTTTCTTCATTGTTTGATTCGACAGTTTCATTCATAATTTCCTTTATCTTTATCAAGTTTTTACTAGCTACATTTTCTTCTTCTTCTTCTTCTTTGTCAAGCACACCCTTCAACTACGTTCAGTGTGACATTTTGAATTCGCGACCCCGACGGAGATTGAGCAAAGTCGGGGTCAAGGGCTCCTTCGATTTAAATTTTCATCGAGACACATGATGATTTCACCTTTGCCACACTGAGTGAAATCGAAGTGCGACAAATCTGCTCCGAAAGACCGAGCTACTCAAGATGACAAAAAAACTATTGATGTTTAAAATCCCTAAAACCTTTTGCAAAATTCTGCTAATAAACTTGAGGAACAGATTGACAATAGTATGTCCGGTGGTTACACAATGTTTGTCAATCTTGACTTAATTTGTCTTTGAAAATTACTATAGGTATTAGTCAACTGCATTAATCTATTCGTGGGTAAAAAAACTTTTGCAAAATTTTGCATATTTGACGCCGATTGGGCACCATTTGACTAGCCCGCATTAAGTTTAACGAAGTATTTACCCTTCAACAAGCCTGCACCGAAGTAGTGAGGTGCTCAAGGTGACACGGTTTTGCTCATCATTTTGACCGATTTTGAGGTATTGACAGAGGTCGTCAATAGATTTAAAATGCACTCTCTGTTTGGGAAGTTTTGATATTCCACGGTTTAAGTGGAATCCCTCAACAATAACAGTATTGAAAAAACAAAGACCTAAGGAGAAATTGGGCCTGTAGCTCAGCTGGCTAGAGCACTACATTTGCAATGTAGGGGTCAGGAGTTCGAATCTCCTCAGGTCCACAGTTTTTGCTTATTAGTTCTTGGTTACCGATTTGGCTTTGGCCATTTCACACAGGTGGACTAGGAGCTAACAAGCAGAAACTAATAACTTCTGACATGGTCTCCGAAGGATTTATTCCGTAGGAGACAGTACGTTAACAAGTGAAGAGTATAGATGCACAGTTTTGTGCATAATTTATTTTCCAGTACATTTTTAATTTTATTATTATTTATGTAGACTCAAAAGACGTTACAAATGTAAATTAATGCAAATAGTGGATGCCTTGGCTTACTTGGCCGAAGAAGGACGTACAAGACCACGATAGTCGTCGGGGAGCTGTCTTGAAGCTTTGATCCGGCGGTGTCCGAATGGGGCAACCCTCTCACGAGAAATGCGTGAGGATTCCCCCGCTTTGCGGGGGGAGGGTAACTCCGGGAACTGAAATATCTAAGTACCGGGAGGAAAAGAAATCGAATGAGATTCCCTTAGTAAGCGACGAGCGAACAGGGAAGAGCCTAAACCCTGATTTTATCAGGGGGTTGCAGGACCTCAATATTTCTGATTTTTTGATAGAAGAATGCTTTGGAAAAAGCAACCAAAGAGAGTGATAGTCTCGTATTTGAAATCAAAAAATCAGGATAGAGTGTTCCTAAGTAGGTTGGGAGACGGCAAACTCCCTTCTGAATCTGGGGTGACCACACTCCAAGGCTAAATACCAAGTAAGACCGATAGTGAACGAGTACCGCGAGGGAAAGGTGAAAAGAAGGGTGGAAGACCCCGTGAAATAGAACCTGAAACTATTTGCTAACAATCAGAGAAAGTCTCGCCGCAAGGCGGGATAATCTCGTGCCTATTGAAGAATGAGCCGGCGAGTCTTCGACAACTGCAAGGTTAATCCTTTTTCAAGGAGGAGCCGTAGTGAAAGCGAGCCTGAATAGGGCGATTAGTAGTTGTTGAAGGACCCGAAACCGGGTGAGCTAACCATGACCAGGATGAGTCCTGAGGAAACTCAGGAGGAGGTCCGCACCAGTGTCTGCTGCAAGAGACTTGGATGAGTTGTGGTTAGAGGTAATATGCCAATCGAACCCGGAGATAGCTGGTTCTCCCTGAAA
>DAOOPX010000061.1:0-5241 GCA_035388465.1 Candidatus Woesebacteria bacterium | reverse complement strand
CAGATGAAACAATTAAGAGTTCGTATGACCAAACTTCTTTTTTATTTCCTTGCTTTAATAACAATAGGGCTTGTCACAATCTCGCTGCTCAGTCAGCATCTCCTCTTGCCAAATACCTATATCGATAATATTAACGTTGGCTGGTACACACCCACTCAAGCATATAAAAAGATTGCTTCGATTATTCCTGCCTCACCCGCCTACCCGATTGAGTTAAGACTCGACAACAACTCTCAATTAGTCACATCGGCCCAATTGGGTATTTTCCTTGATATTAATTCCTCAATTGATCAAGCAATGCTTGATCAAAATCAATTGAGCTGGGCAAAACGATTGGGTTATTTGGTTAAAGCTCTAAAATCTCAAAAAGAGTACCAATCAACTCTTAAGCTCGATACAACTTTAACAACTGATCTTTTGAGTGTATTGGGAGAAAAACTTCACCAACCGGCCCTACCAGCCAAGTTTATTTATAAACCCCCCAAAGAATTGGGGCTCGATCTTGGTAATCCCGGCTTATCTGTCAGTGTTGAAGAAACAGCTTTAGCAATCGAAGACGCGCTCAATAGTGTTTACAAAGACCCACAGGATGTTCAGCGCTCGCCACTCAACCCAATCCAGGTTGAGTGGCGAGCGCACCCCATTCACGCCACTTTAACTCAAGAAGTACAAGCTACCGCTATCGATAGAGCAGCTCAATATCTTGGCAAAAAAATTGAGTTTGTCAGTGACACAAACAGACTGACTCTAACTGTTACCGACGAAGAAATTATTGCTATGCTCAATCCAAGTGGTGGAGTTTATCCCAATGAGCTGGACAAATTAATACAACGGTGGTCGATCCAGCTGGATCGACCACCGAGTAACGCCGAGTTTGAGTACGATCCCCAATCACTGGTTGTCACAAAATTTCAACCGGCCAAACCAGGCATAGCACTGAATCAACAAAAACTTGAACAGCTGTTACTTGAACAACTAGATTTGGATCAACCGACTGCATCTTTACCACTTCCGATCGAAGAAGCGCCGCCTCTGATTCAGCTGGCTGACACTAACTCGCTAGGTATTAATCAAGAAATTGGCTTTGGTGAAAGCTACTTCGCGCACTCCATACCTTCAAGAGTCCACAATGTGGGTATAGCTAGCGATAAAGTACAGAATGTCATCATTCCTCCGGGAACGGAGTTTTCATTTGTCAAAACACTGGGAGAAGTATCAAAGGCCACGGGTTATCAACCTGCATACATTATCCGTTCTGGCAGAACCGAGCTGGGTGATGGTGGTGGAGTGTGCCAGGTTAGCACCACTCTGTTCCGCGCGGTACTTAGCGCCGGACTCCAAGTCACCAAACGCCTACCACATAGCTATCGCGTTAGCTACTACGAACTGGACAGTAAGCCGGGCGTAGACGCGACGGTCTACACTGGTGAGGTCGACTTACGTTTTGTAAACGACACGCCCGGCCACATTTTACTTCACAGTTGGGTGGACAAAGACAGTCTCTACATGAATTACACCATCTATGGCACCAGTGATGGCAGAACCGCAGAAATAATCGATCATCAAGTGTGGGGATACCAACCACCGCCACCCAACCAAGAAATTGTTGATCCTTCCCTACCCCCAGGCAGTCGTAAGCAAATCGATTGGGCGGCACCGGGAATTAAAGCTAAGTTTACCAACGTGATCAAAAATCAACAGGGAGAAGTGACACGCCAAGATGAGTACTACTCAAACTACCGCCCGTGGTCAGCCAAGTTCTTAGTCGGTCCCACACCATAGGTGAACACAAAAAGTATTAGTCACCACCTCAGCTCTTAGAGTTGGTTTATAATCTAGCCCATGGACACTCAATACAAGCACGCTCAGCACGAAGCCAAAATTTATCAAGTTTGGGAAAAATCTGATATTTTTACTGCCAAAAAATCTGACCTGGGCAAACAACCTGCTTTCACAATCATCATGCCTCCTCCTAATGCCAACGACCCACTACACCTGGGTCACGCCATGTTCATAACAATTGAAGATATTTTAATTAGATATCACCGGATGTTGGGAGAAACCACTCTTTGGCTGCCGGGCACAGATCACGCTGGAATCGAGACACAGTACGTGTTTGAAAAAAAACTAGCCAAAGAAAACAAATCACGCTTCCAGTTCAGTCGAGACCAACTCTATCAAGATATCTGGCAGTATGTGCAAACCAACGTCGGAGTCGCCATCGACCAAATGAAAAAGTTAGGAGCGAGTGCCGACTGGTCTCGCTACAAATTTACTCTAGATAAAGACATAGTAGAGTTTGTGACTAATACCTTTGGTCAGATGCACCAGCAGGGACTAATTTACCGCGATCTAAAACTAGTCAATTACTGCGTCAAGTGCGGCACTAGTTACTCTGATCTAGAGGTTAAACACCTAACTCAAACCTCTCCCCTTTATTACATCAAGTACGGCCCACTCGAAGTGGCGACGGTTCGTCCAGAAACCAAGTTTGGTGATGTAGCTCTAGCAGTGAATCCCAAAGACAAAAGATACCAAAAATATATTGGGCAAAAGGTGAAAATCACTTGTGTGGCTGGGGTGAGCGAGCTACCAGTAATTGGTGACGACCGGGTTGATCAAAACTTTGGCACCGGCGTTCTCAAGATCACCCCAGCCCACGATCACACCGATTTTGAAATTGCCCAAACCCACTCGCTGCCCCTCAAACAAGTAATTGATTTTCGGGGCAAACTAATTAACTGCCCAGAGTCCTACAGCAATCTTAATGTCAATCAGGCTCGAGCCCAACTTGTCACTGAACTAGAAAAACTGGATTTAATTACAAAAGTTGACCAACAATACTCAAACTCGGTAGGAGTATGCTACAGATGTGGGAAGGTGCTCGAGCCCCTTCCCCTACCCCAATTTTTTGTGGCAGTTAACAAACCAGATAACAACCTATCGCGCAAAGCCCTTGAGTTTTTAACCACCAAGCAAATCAAAATTCATGGCGCAGGAAAAGACAAGATCCTGCGCCACTGGCTCAAAAACTTGCGTGACTGGAATATTAGTCGACAGATCGTTTGGGGAATAAGGATTCCAGTCTGGTATCCAACTGCAGGAAGAGAAAACCAAATCCAGGTCAAGTTTATCGACTCCAATCACCAACTCCAACAAACTACCCTCGTCGAAGCGTTGAGCGACCACAGTCTTGAGGTGATTGAGAGCGGCCTACAAACCATCAATGTACCACTCGGCACTCCGTACGTTGTCGCTCAACACAAACCCAAGGACGGTCAAAGTTATTTACCAGAAACCGACACCCTCGACACCTGGTTTTCATCTGCCCAGTGGCCAGTGGCCACGCTCAAAACCAACCATCCCGGAGACTTTGACCACTTCTACCCTACCTCAATCATGGAAACTGCTTACGATATCCTGCCGTTTTGGGTGATGCGCATGATGTTGATGGGCGGATACCTGACAAACAAACCACCATTCAAGCAAGTGTATTTCCACGGCTTAATCCGCGACAGCAAGGGACAAAAAATGAGCAAGAGCAAGGGTAATGTTCTCAACCCGATTGAAGTGGCAGAAAAATACAGCACCGATGCTCTCCGGTTGGCACTGGTAATCCGCTCTACCCCAGGTCAAGACAAGTCGGTGGGAGAACCAGATTTTCAAGCAGCGCGCAACTTTACCAACAAAATTTGGAATGCCTCTCGCTATGTTTTGATGCAGTTTGATAGTGATGAAACATCCTCCACCACACCCTACCCTACCAAAATTTCCTCTAATTATCAAAAAAAATTATCCGAGCTAACTCTCTCAGTTGGCAAAAAACTTGACTCACTCAAGATTGGTCAAGCCAGCGACCAACTTTACTCTCAATTCTGGCACTGGTTTTGTGACGAGATGATTGAGTTACACAAACAAGGCAAACTGGATAAACACACATTACTTCAGACACTAACGGTTTTTCTTCAACTTCTTCACCCGTTTGTGCCCTTCATAACCGAGCGAGTGTGGCAAGAACTTTATGCCAAAAAACTGGTAGAAGCAGAAGTATTGGCAGCTTATCATTGGCCAAAGAGTTAATGGTATGATTTTCTTGTGAAATTCAACCAAAGCTTTTATCTGTTTTTTCTAGTCTCGGTAGCAGAACTCGCCACCTCATTGTTAAGCGAACTTATTTCCCGATACAAATTTCTCACCCTCTCCCTACTTCTATTCTGCCTTGTCACACTCAGTTTCTTGTTGCAAATCGAACAGACCGCGCAAACCAAGTCCGTGACACTTGACTTTACCCAGCCACAAAAATTAACAATTAATGAAACCCAAAAAGAAAAATTGGTCACATCATGGAAAAAAATTCAACAACTCCAACCAAACTCTGTTTTGATCAACCAACAAATAAATAACTTGGAATCAATTTATCCCAAATATCAGTTTTAAAAAATAAATATTGTCTAGGTTAATTCTCGCTAACTTGAGTTTTAGACTCCCCGCTCTCACCATCTTTATTCTCTTCAGTTGAAGTGGTGGTCTCTCCAGTTGTTTCGGTACCCTCAACAGCTTCTTCGCTTTCGGTTGGCTCTGGCTCAACTGACTCAACAACCTTAGTGGTTTGAAGCACCACCACCGGTTCATCATCAGCATCTTCGGCTATCACCAACTTAACTCCCTCGGGCAAACTCAATTGACTTAACAAAATACTCTGACCCTCTTCGGTCAAGGTTGACACATCAATAGTAATAAACTCAGGAATTTTGCTCGGAATTGTGGTAATTAAAACTGAATCTTTCACCACCACCGGGGTTGCATCAGCAACTTCACAGATTCCCTGAGTCACAATCTTCACTTCAGTCTCGATTTCTTCCTTGAGATCAACGCGGCGCAACACGACGTGTTGTGGCGCGTTAGTAATCGAGTGACGGACAATTTCATCCACCAACACCGGAGTTTTTTCCTTAGTTTCATCATTTACGGCATAGATCAATCCAGAATCGTGGCCACCGGCCACAAGAGCGCGCAACTCGTCTTGAGTAACTTGAAGAGCAAGTGAGGGTTTATTCAAACCGTATAGATTTGCCAAAACATAGTTCTCATTCTTAAGTTTTTTTGCTTTTTTACCAAAAACTTTCCTGGGGAACACGTGAAAAAAGATTGATGTATCAATCATGTCGACCTTTCGTATCTTATAAGTGGTAGATTATACCCTACTTTCCGTTAAAATTCACCATTGTTTTACTCAAATGA
>DAOOPX010000060.1:0-5384 GCA_035388465.1 Candidatus Woesebacteria bacterium | reverse complement strand
CATCAAAATCAGCATTGTATCCAGAACACACGCAGGGATGAAGTCGAATAGCACTTCCTTCAACCAAGATTGGGAAGAAAGACTGCATACCTAACTTATGTAAAGTCGGCGCGCGGTTGAGAATCACCGGATGGTTGGCGGTAACTTTTTCTAAAATATCGTAAACTTCTGGCTCGTGGTGATCAATCAATTGCCGAGCACTTTTGACGTTTGGTGCCACTCCTTGCACAATCAGCTCACGTAACACATACGGCTTGAACATTTCTAAGGCCATATCTTTAGGAATACCGCACTCGTTTAGCTTCAGTTCCGGACCCACCACAATCACACTTCTTCCAGAGTAATCAACTCTTTTACCCAACAGGTTTTGTCTGAAACGCCCTTGTTTACCACGCAGCATTTCCGATAGTGATTTAAGAGGGCGGCGCGTCGAACGCTGAGTTTGACGCGCTTGTGATCCATCTATCAAAGAATCAACTGCTTCTTGAAGCATGCGTTTCTCGTTGCGCAGAATGATTTCAGGTGCGCCAAGTTCAATCAGATGTTTTAAGCGGTTATTACGGTTAATGACGCGGCGATACAGATCATTTAAATCTGAAGTAGCAAATCTACCACCTGAAAGTTGGACCATTGGTCTCAAATCTGGAGGGATAACAGGTAAAACAGTCAGGAACATCCAGGCTGGGTCAATCTGCGCTTTCCTTAAACCCTCGATGACGCGCAAACGTTTAGCAGCTTTAATTCGTCTTACTCCTTTGGCTTTTGCCATCTCTTTGCGCAGTTGGGTCACTAGCTCTTCCAAATCAACTTGCTGAATTAACTCCAAAACGCTCTCAGCTCCCATACCAACTTTGAGGTGGGAGCTAACATCATACTCATCTAACTTCAAGTACTCATCTTCGGTCAGAATTGTGCCAAAACCAACCCGCGCCACCAACTCACCAACGGTTTGATAAATCTCTTTGGTTTGCTCGATTTGATTTTCTTGCTGGCGGTTCAGGGCAATGACTTTGTTTTTATACTTAATTTCTAACTCAGCCAGCTTCAGTTGAAGTGTCTCCTTGCTCTTAACCTTTTCTTTGACTGCGGCTTTTTCCTGAGCATGCGCCTTGTGCAACTCGTCAAGCGATTCCTGAGTAGTTTGCTTTAAACTTTCAATGGCAACTTCAAGATCCTCATTAATCTTAGCAATATTGACAGTCCGCTCTTCATCATCAATTGCTAATACTAGATACTTAGAAAAATAAATAATCGAGTTTAAATTTTTTGGTGAAATATCAAGTAAAAGAGACAATTTAGATGGGGCACCCTTAAAAAACCAGATGTGGGCTACGGGAGCCGCTAAATTAATATGACCCATGCGCTCGCGCCGCACTTTTGACTGGGTAATTTCTACGCCACACTTATCACAAATAATCCCGCGGTAGCGAGCGCCTTTGTACTTGCCACAGTAACACTCAAAATCTTTGATAGGTCCAAAGATTTTCTCGTCAAAAAGTCCATCATTCTCGGCCTTAAGCGAGCGGTAGTTAATTGTTTCAGGCTTCCTGACTTCTCCATGAGACCAAGAGTGAACCACTTCGGGAGAAGCAATCCGAATTTCTAAAGCGTTAAAATCAATGATATTTTTCATAAACTTACTCTTTGCTCAAGTCACTTACTACGGCTGGATCGTCCTGCTGCTCAGAATCTGTCAAAGCAGCAGGATCTGGCTCTGTTTCATCGTCAATGGTTTCTGCGTCAGGCTCACTTTCTGAAATTCCTTCAGTGAGTTCTGTCTCGTCCTCTTTCGAAAAATCGAGTATCTCGACTTCTTCACTAACTGGAGGCGTAATTACTTCTGCCGCTGGCTCTTCTAATTCTTGAGCCTCGTGGGGAATCACATCAACCACAAGTGAGTTCAGCTCACGCATCAAGACTCTGAAACCTTCTGGTACGGTTGAAGCTGGTATCGGCTGACCCTTAACGATTGCCTCAAAAGCTTTTGACCTACCAATCACATCGTCTGATTTTATTGTCAACATTTCTTGCAGAGTATGCGCGGCTCGATGAGCTTCTAGTGCCCAAACCTCCATCTCACCTAATCTCTGTCCACCTCTTTGGGCTTTACCACCCAAAGGTTGTTGGGTCACGAGTGAGTAAGGACCGATGGCCCGGGCGTGCATCTTGTCCTCTACCATATGACTGAGCTTGAGAATGTAGGCTACGCCCACGGTTGTTTTTTCTTTGAACGGCTCGCCCGTTCTACCATCAAACAACTGTGCTTTCCCATCTTCGGGAAGACCGGCCTTTTTCAACTCCTGCCAAATTTTATTTTCATCGAACTGTTCAAAAGCGGGAAACGCTGCCTTATAACCCAATTTCTGTGCAGCCCAACCAATATGAGCTTCGAGCAATTGTCCCATGTTCATTCTTGCTAGAACTGAGAGAGGTGAAATAATAATATCGACAGGAGTACCATCATCCAAGTGTGGCATATCAGCGATAGGCACAATTTTCGAGATTACACCCTTGTTACCATGTCGACCGGCTAGTTTATCACCCACCATAATTTTCCTGGTTTGAGCGACTTTGACGATTACCTCTTTCAAGGTACCAGGATCAAGCTCATCACCTTCAAGACTATCAAGAGTCTGGACGTCAATGACTGTGCCGCTCTCCCCGTGAGGAATACGAAGTGAAGTGTCTCTGACTTCGCGCGATTTTTCGCCGAAAATCGCGCGCAGCAATCTTTCTTCGGGCGACAACTCTGTCTCACCCTTTGGAGCAATTTTACCTACGAGAATATCTCCTGAAGAAACGCTACTTCCAATCCGAATAATTCCTTCCACTGTCAAATTACTCAAAAATACTTCACTGACATTAGGAATATCGTTGGTTAACTCTTCCGGACCAAGCTTGGTATCCATCACTCTGGTTTTATACTCGTTGATCTGAACTGATGTGAGAATATCTTCTTTAACCAGTCGCTCCGAGATCACAATTGCGTCTTCATAGCCCAACCCATCAAATGATGCATAGGCAATTAGTAAATTGGCACCCAAAGCTAATTCTCCGCCATCAGCCGCAGGTCCATCAATAATTACCTCGCCGGCTGCCACTTTTTGGCCAAGAGTGACCACTGGTTTTTGGGTGTAACAAGTACTCTGAGAAGTTCGCTCAAACTTGGTAACAGTGTAGATTTCTCGGTTATCATCTAAAGAAATTAACTCAGAATCTTTTGCTTCCTTTTCAGTTGCTTGTTTAACATCTTTAGCCGAAAGCTTAATTTCAACTCTGGTGCCATCAACATACACAACTTCTCCAGCGTGCCTGGCCCTGATCGTCCGACCCATAGCCACCGCCACCTCTTCTTCCATACCGGTACCAACAATTGGCGCTTGCGGACGAACTAAAGGCACGGCTTGACACTGCATGTGTGTACCCATCAACGCTCTGTTAGCCTCATCATGAGCAATAAAAGGAATTAATGAAGCGGAAGTTCCTACCACCTGTCTCGGAACTACATCAATATACTCAACATCGGCGGCTGGACCCTCAATAAATTGGTTCATGTGGCGCATGGCTACCCATTCGTCAACAATGTAGCCTTTCTCATTAATCATCACTCCAGCGTGGGTGATTTTGCGATCTTCTTCCTCATCAGCTGTAATATAGGTAATCTCATCAGACACTTTCATTCCATGGCTATCAGCTATTACTTTTCGGTAAGGAGCTTCTAGAAAACCAAAGTCATTCACTCTTGTGTAGAGTGATAAATAAGTCACTAATCCAATATTTGGACCCTCTGGCGACCTGACCGGATCAATACGTGAGTATTGGGAAGCATTGATGTCGCGCATCGAGAACGATGCGCGCTCTCTGGTTACTCCACCTGTGCCCATTACCGAAAGTCGGCGTAAATTATCAATTTCAGATAAAGGATTGGTTTGATCAAGAATTGTTGACAACCGATTTCTTCTAAAGAACTCGGAGATGGTTGCAATCAGCGGCCGGGCATTAACCAAAGCCGAAGGAGTCAAAGGTTGATCCGTTTTGGTTAACGACATTTTTTCTCGGATTGATCGCTCTAAGCGAATCAGACCAATGCGAAATGCCGAATCTTTAGCCAACTCACCGATACTGCGCACACGACGATTACTCAGGTGATCAATATCGTCTACTTTACCTCGGTTGTTCTGCAATCCAATCAGGTACTTAATGGTTTTCACCAAATCATCTGGGGTTAGAGTATGGATATTTAGATCAACGTCAGATTTCAAACGACGGTTGAGCTTGTAACGTCCCACTTTATCCAAGTTATAACGACGAGCATCAAAAAACAGTTGATTCAAATAATTACGAGCAGTGTCCAAAACAGCTGGCTCACCAGGTCTCATCTTGGCATATATCTCGATTAATGCCTCATCTTGCGATTTAGTGGTATCTTTTTCCAGGGTTGATTGAATCAAATCAAACTCATCAAATGCGGCTTCATCTTTAAAAAGCTCAAGAATTTGATCATCCAAACTATATCCAAAAGCCCTGAGAAGGGTGGTGATCGGTAATTTTCTTCTCCTGTCAATCTTGACCGCGATGACGTTGCGTTTACCTACTGTAATTTCTAGCCATGAACCACGCTTTGGTCTTAACTCAGCAGTATATAACTGCCGACCAGTAAGATTATCGCGCTCCCCAGAAAAAGATACTCCTGGAGCACGCACTAATTGCGTTACCACCGCCCGTTCAATACCGTTAATAATAAAAGTACCGATTGGCGTCATCTTGGGCACATCACCAAGAAAAACTTCTTGAACTTGGACTTCGCCAGTCTTTTTATTGGTTAACTCCGCCTCAGCATAAAGAGGCATGTCATAAGTCACTCCCTTGCGCTTGGCTTCTTTAATCCCGTACTTGGCTTTGCCCAAGCGATGCTTAGCAAACTTTAGGCGCCAATTTTTGCCGGTATAATCTTCAATGCCTCGATCGCCACTAAGCTCTGCCAGTGACTCAGCAATTCCATGCTGTAAAAAGTGCTCGTAACTGGTAAGCTGCAAACCAACCAAATCAAGCTTTGGCATGATTTTGTGCAGTTTTCCCCAATTTTGTCGATCAAGAATAGGCATTGAAAAACTCCTTTTTATCTTAACCCACAGCAAGGTGGTTTATTACATTTTTAAACAAAAAAACAGAGAGGCCTTTCTTCCAGGCTTCTCTAAGACTGAGTCCATCTAGTACTATTTGTGTCCTACTTCAGGCCACGAACCACTGTTCAAGTTGTCAATCTTCCCTCTTATTACAAAAGCTGAGGAGTGGATTGTAACACAAATAAAAACACTCTGCAACCTACAAAAGGCTCTTCTCAAATTAACGGGGTAATTTCCTACCTGGACACTTGATAATCG
>DAOOPX010000059.1:0-5440 GCA_035388465.1 Candidatus Woesebacteria bacterium | reverse complement strand
CAAATGAACCTATGTCATACAAATCATTACTTAAAGAAAACGAGCTTCTGACCAAGCTGTAGCCCGACAAGACACCTGTCCAGACGGTGGCGATTGGAAAAAAGTGGAGTGGCAAGAGAATTGGAATAAAAAAACCTATGATGCCGATGCTGGTAAAACCATTACCGATGTATGTGTCAAAGGTGGCAACTTGATCAAGTTTTTCACTAATGATGGTACACAGGTTTGTTGGAAAGTAGATTTTAAAAACAGCCGGACAAAAGTAGAAATTAGTGAAAGTAATTGTGGGGGAAATCAAAAACCAGATATTTCTCACATAAGTTATAAGCAACAGTCGAGCACATCGCCCACTGCAACGCCCACCACAGCACCTACGAGTGTGCCCACCGTTGCTCCGACATCTACCCCAATAGTTACTCCTTCTAACACCCCGGTTCCCACAGAAGGTCCGCAGTGTAAAGTTGAGCATGCCGAGTGTGAATTGAATAATTCGCAAATGGAGTGTTGTGAAGGTCTGGTCTGCGTCGAAAAAGATGGTCCAGCCAAAAATTGGAAGTGTGAAAAACCAGTCTCTTCTCCTACCCCGACTCCTACTAAGGTAGTAGAAAACCCTTCTCCAACTCCAACGGGGATTAATGGACAACCGACTCCTACTCCTACCTCAGTAACGGAGCAACCAACACCGACTCCAACTTCGATCACCGTACAACCTACCCCGACCCCAACCGAGGAGCCAGAGGAAGATGAGGAAGAGGGTAAAAAATCCAGACTTAAGGCATCAGCTAGCTGTGACAGCGATTACGTCAAAGCCAGTATGAAGCTGACTGATGATGGCGAGGGCGTCGAGAATGTCTGGGTAACTTTCAATTACAACGGTCTTGAGCGCCGTGCAGAATCTGCTTCTGACGGTTACGCCATCGCCTACTACAACTAGGACGGTGAGAACAAACTCAAGGCTCGAGCTGATGGGTTTAAAGATCAAGAGCTAACAGTTGATCTACCTGACTGTCCAGCCGTAGGCGGAACAGTGTTAGGTGCGAGCACCACCACTGTAAGCTCTGGCGAGGTGCTGGGCTTTGCTGACACTGGCCTGTTCGCGGATTTCTCAGCAATATTTTCTGGTGTGCTTGGCCTAGCGGCTATGGCTCGCGCCAGAAAATTCGCGAAATAATGCGCAAACTTTGGTCTGCCTACTTAGATTGGAATTACGCGCTCTGGAGCCGCTGGCTCCAGAGCGCGCGTTCGATCTCTTGGACTTTTATCGCTCTGGCTTTCTTCAGTTACTCGTTCACCCACTGGCGTGACCGGTTGAGCAGTTATCAATTGGATCAGGCAGTTACCCAAACTACCCAATCTCTCCAATCACCATTCGTCGATCAGCAACCAGCTCATATCAGGATCGGTAATTTGGTTGATATCTCAGTGGGCTTGGGTCACTACCGTGATGGTAGTTGGACCAACAACCTCAATCAAGCGGTGTACTGGACCGGTTCCGCCCTGCCGGGGCAGGGCGGCAACATCATTATCTACGGTCACAACACTCATAATGTGTTTGGCAACATGTTGCGCCTAGTTGGAAATGAACAGATTACCGCTACTTTGAAAAGCGGTCAGAAGCGTGAGTATCAGATTGTAGAAATGATCGAGGTTAATCCCAGTGACACCCAAGTGCTTGAGCCCCGTACTGCCGAAACTCTGATTCTTTACACTTGCTCTGGCTTGTTCGATACTCGCCGATTCGTGGTGTTGGCTGAACCAACATCAGCCTATCAGTTTTGCTTTGCTGACTCACTTTAACAAAAATAATCATGTGTGAGAGCTACTGCAGATGCTCAATCTCGGCAATCACTGCCATGTGATCACTCAAACCACTGAGCACCCGGCAACTTTTGACGTAGTAACCAGGGCTAGTGAACAACCCATCGACCACTAGGTGGATATCTTCACCCGATTTGTGCAAATTTTTGTCAATCGTGGTTTGAACATCCTGCGGAATATTGTCGGTATACATTTTGGCTAATTGATCATAAATTTCCCCTCCACGCGGGGTATTGAAATCACCGCAGAGAATCACTTCATTAAATTCTGCTAAATACTTTTTTAATAATTCAAAGTTGGCGCGCTGCAACTCTGTCACCGCGCCCTTACCCGACCAAGTGAAGTGGGTGGTGGCCAAGCGAAATGTTTGGCCGTGTATATTGACCAGCGCACTGAGTAATACCCGATTCATCGAGTTGGGCTCGTCATTCAAATAAAATTCGGGAAGAGTTTCTGCGTTACCGACATAGTAATCGCGCCGCACTTCTGACAGTTGTTCACCAAACAAGGCAATTCCCCACTCACCCCTGGGGGGCTGATGTGGATTAGGTCGAGTAATGCGAGCCTGCGGGACGAAAACATACTCCGTCAGCTGACTAACCTCTAGAATTTTTGGGATATCTTGGGTAAAGACTTCCTGCAAACACAGTGCGTCAAATTTTTCTGAGCGCAACAGAGGAAAGATCTTGGTTTCCAAATGCTTATCACCCTCAATGTTGAGCGACAGGAGCTTCATAAATTGAGTATTTATTCGAGAAAATCTTGTAATTTTTTGCGCCGGCTGGGATGCTTGAGTTTGCGCAAGGCTTTGGCCTCGATCTGGCGAATTCTTTCTCTGGTAACGCCAAACTGGCGGCCGACTTCTTCCAGGGTCATCATTTTATTACCCGAGAGGCCAAATCGCATCTTCAACACTCGTGACTCGCGATCAGACAGCGCACCCAAAACTTCGTCTACGTTCTCGCGTAGCATCTGTTTGCTGGTGGCGTCGTACGGGGAAACTTGGTTATCATCGGCGATGAAATCGCCGAGCACGCTCTCATCATCATCACTGCCCACCGGCGATTCTAGGGAAGTGGTGTTTTGGGCAATTTTCTTGATCTGATTGACGCGGTCGGCATCGATTTCTAATTCTTTACCAATTTCTTCGGCGGTAGGTTCACGGCCCAAATCCTGCATCAGTCTACGGGAAGTCCGCATCATCTTATTAATCGTTTCCACCATGTGCACGGGAATCCGAATGGTCCGGGCTTGATCGGCAATCGAGCGGGTAATCGCTTGGCGAATCCACCAAGTCGCGTAAGTCGAGAACTTGAAACCCTTAGTCCAATCAAATTTTTCTACTGCCCGGATTAAGCCCTTGTTGCCCTCTTGAATCAAATCGAGGAAAGTCATGCCGCGGCCAATGTACTTTTTGGCAATTGAGACAACCAACCGTAGGTTGGCATCAATTAACTTCTTTTTGGCAATCGGATCAGCATCATCAACCCGCTGCGCCAGTCGGATCTCTTCTTCGCGCGTCAACAAGGGAATCCGACCAATCTCTTTGAGATACATTCGGACGGGATCGGACACGCCAGCCGCACCAAGCGAAGACAGTTGCTCCAGCTCGCGAGTCAGGGCGTTGGTTTCCTCTGGATTATCTTGCTCGGCCACCGACTCGAAAATATCGATGTTTTTCAGAAGCAACTGATCATAAAAATCATCTAGTTCTTCTAGATACAACTCTGGTTCGATGAAAATATCGAGAATTTCTTCTTGAGTGACAAAACCATTTTTACTCGCTTGTTTGAGTAAAATTTTTAAATCGACGAGCAAAGATTTGGGAGCATTAGCCATAGATAGCACAACAGATACGTGTTTATCCTACAAGTTCACAATTATATACCGGATCGATCACTTAGCAAGTCGAGCCTTGGTTTAATAATTTTGGCCGGATCAGCCCTCAGCTGATCCGGCCGCGCAGAATCAAAGCATCAATCACCGCTTTGACCGCTTGAGCATAGGTGCTCAAGCGGGCGGTCTGGTTAATCTGGCTTTTGAGCAGCCACATCTGCTCAAAAGCCGACTCCATTAGTGGCTGAAGTTTGGCCAAAACTTCAGCCCGACTCCAGCTATATCCATACAGATTTTGTACCCACTCGAAATATGAAGTAGTTACTCCACCGGCGTTCGCCAGCACATCAGGAATCACTAATATCCCCTTTTTGTCCAAAACCTCATCTGCATCTGGCGCAATTGGTCCATTGGCCATCTCAATGATCTGCTTGGCTTGCACCCGCTTGGCGTTCTCAGCAGTAATCACGTTTTCCATTGCCGCTGGAACCAGCACATCGACTGGGAGCTCCAGTAATTCTTGATTAGTAATTCGCTTACCCAGCTCAAGAGCACAACCTTCCTTGTTACACATGCACTCACTAACTGATTTGCCTGAAGTTTTTTTGCATGCCAAAGTTTGAACTGGATCAAGACCAGTGGCTAAGTACACTCCACCTTTGGAGTCCGAGATCGCGACCACTTTGTAACCCAAGCGGTCGGCGTGATAAGCAAACCAATAGCCAACGTTGCCAAAACCCTGCACCGCCACAGTGATGTCGCGCTTACGTTGCCAACCCATTTTCTCGGCCAGTTTTTCTAGAATATACACACCGCCTAATCCCGTAGCCTCATCTCTACCCTGAGAACCACCTAGTGCCAATGGCTTACCAGTGAAAGTGGCCAACGGATTAACGCTTATTGTCCGATCACGCTTGATCCGCGCCTGCTCCCACGCATCCACCATCCAAGCCATAATTTGCGGGGTTGTCCCCATATCTGGCGCGGGCACATCAGTCCAAGGACCGATATCATTAACTAACATTTCGCTGTAAGCGCGACTTAGTCGTTGCAGTTCTGCCAACGAAAGTTTCTTAGGATCGACTACCACTCCGCCTTTGGAGCCGCCGTAAGGAATACCGGTAACCGCACACTTCCAAGTCATCCAAGTGGAGAGGGCCATCACTTCTTCCTTGGTCACACCAGGATGAAACCGAATCCCACCCTTGTACGGACCGCGGGCATTATCATGTTGACTGCGGTAAGCTTGATACTCAGCTGTCTTGCCATTATCTAGCTTGATTTTCAATTTACCCTCGATTACTCGATCCGGTTTTTTCAGTTTATCAATCGCTTTTTTGAACAATTTTTTGTCTGAGTATTGTGACTGAAGTAATTTGGCCACTTTCTCCAGTTGAATCACTGCCTGAGCGTGAGGATTTACCGACATAAAATCTTCCTTTCAGTCAACAACTAATAAAGTAAGTATATTTAACGCTTATTTCTGAGTTTCGAGCCAGCGCTCGACATCGAGTGCGGCGCTAGTTCCTTGGCCGGCTGAAGTAATCGCCTGTTTGTAACGAACATCGACTACGTCTCCAGCCGCGAACACCCCCTCTACCGAAGTCATGCTCGGATACTGTACTAAGCCGTGCGCAGATAATCTTTTTTGAGCCATAGCCAAACCATTTTGGCTCGGACTTTGGGCAGTAACGATGTAACCATGAGTATCCAGCTCGATTTGATCGGCAAAAAGTTGGGTCAGCGGCTTGTGACCAATGGCAAAAAACAAACCGGCCGCAGCCAA
>DAOOPX010000058.1:0-5678 GCA_035388465.1 Candidatus Woesebacteria bacterium | reverse complement strand
ACATTGATGGTAGCTCATAGGTTAAGTAAGCAAGTGAATAATCCCCATCACGAAGACCCAAATCTTCCAGAGCTACCTCATCCCAACGTAACGCTTCCGTATAACTTGACCCATCGGCACTAATTTCAAGAGCCATATAATCTTGAGAAACATCAGAAGCAAGTTCAGTATCACAGGCCGTGATAAAGCTAATTTCTGCCCCATTATAGGCACCGATAGAGATGACAGATGTGGTGATTAAAGAGTCTGTGTTAGGCAAATAGGGAGTATTTAAATCACTAAACAAAACCGTTTGCAAGCCAGAAGAGCTTGTCCCCCAAAAATCAGTTGATGACCAAAAATTGGGAATGTTGGGTGTAACAAGAGAATCAAAATCCTCATCAAGGGGCAGTCCGTCCGTAGTGGTAAATCCAGTACTGACAATGTTAGAGCCGGGAGCGGCAATGTCGACTGCCACACTTCCATAGTTGGAATAATCTGCCAGAGCATCAGTATGAGTTGAAGCAGCTACGCAGATGATGTTAGGTGAAGTGAACGCACATGGATACATTGGATAAGTGGCAAGATTCACGCTATCGTTACCAGCGGCGGTCACAAATAGGCCGGGAAAGCCATCAATCGCAGCTTTCAAGGCGGTGTCATTGCCGTAACCACCCCAACTAGCGTTAATGATGTTGGCATCGTTGTATCGTGCAAAGTTGACACTTTTGATATTTCCCAGTGAAGTCAAATCAGTTTTAATTGCCATAATCTTGGCAGAAGGCGCTACTCCGGCTGTACCCATACCATTATTTTTGATAGCGGCAATTGTGCCGGCCACATGGGTACCATGCTCACTCATGCTTGGGTAGGGTGTGCTATCATTGTCTAGATAGTCATAGCCGTGCGAACAAAAGCCGATATAATTATGACTGTCGCTGACACATTCTCTACCATTCCACATATTGTCGACTAAATCAGGGTGGTCATAGCTGACACCCGTATCGATCACCGCCACAATTGTGTCTGCACCGACAGAATAATTCCAAGCTTCGGGCGCATCGATATCAGCATCGACTACACCAGGTACGGCATCATAGGTTTGACCAGTATTGGAAAGACCCCAAAGCTGGTTAGTATAAGTATCATTGGTGCCTATACCCTGCAATTGGTAAATATAATTGGGTTGAGCATACTCAATGTTTTCATCTTGCTCTAGTTCTTCAATTAAGCGGGTGACCGTCCGAGCATCGCTAGCGCGGAGTAAGCCAAAGTTCATCGTTTCAGCCTGATCAACTAACTCTAATTGTCGGCTTTGAGCTAGCTGGCTGGCGCGTTCTCTACCTGAGATAGAGCTGAGATTTACTTTATCTGTTTTGTACTTAACCAAGACCTCACCCGGCCGATATTGAGCCTGACCCGGTTTGGGTTTGGGATCGAAACTCATCAGGGGAAATTGGCGTTTGGGTGTGGCAGAAAGCTCTACTGTTGAATTGGTTTTCGATTCGTTCACAACGTCTTTGGTTACTGATGGCGTAATTGTGACAGAAGGTGGGCTGGAAACTTCAGCTGTGGGTGTAGTTGAAGGGGTGATAGTTGGCGTGAGTGTTAGAGTAGGTGTAAGTAGCTCACCAGCTGGAATGGTCGGAGTGAGGGTCAGGGTGACGATGGGAAAAGTCAATTCCGCGGGTGAAGAAGCAGTCTCGGGTGTAGGCGCAGTGTCTTGGCTGAAGGCGGTGTGAGTGAAAATCGGAAAAAGAAGTACAAAAATTAATAACCCGATAAATTTATGCATTTAACGCTTCCCCTTTCAATATTTTTCAATACTTTTTTAGGACATTTCAATCTTATACCCTTTTTTTTCAGAATTGTAGGTTAGCTTTTGTCCTGTTAGAGTTTCCAAGTGATCAATCGATTGACCAGCCCAAGGTTTAACTTCCACCCAAGTATTACTCTCATAGAGAAATGCAGATAGTTTGCCGCTCGCATCCCTGACTAAACCAGCACGATACTGGGTGTGGCCAGTGCCCTCGGGATAGGTCAACATTCTGTCTGCCGGATCTGTATTATTGGGTGAATCAATTTTTTCAGTCATAAGATATTATCCCATAAAAAGTGCAGATTTTACATACTGCGCGGATCGTATCAGCGGATGATCAAAAATTTGCTGAATCGGTAGGTGGAGGCGATGCGGGCGAGATAGATAGCCTAATTAGCGTTAATTGCGTAAATACGTTTTCCTAATTAGCGCCAATTGCGCTAGTATGTTAGCGGAATTGGCGCTAATTGCGCTAATAGTGATTTTCTGCTAGAATAATTGTGATGATTAAGCGCTTAATTGAACCTGATATAACTAAGCATTTGTTGAGTGATCACCAGGTAATAATTGTCTATGGACCTAGGAGAGTTGGTAAAACCACCCTGATCAATCACATCTTGGACTCAATTCCTCTCAAATCTCTGAGAATAAATGCCGAAGAACCGCGGTATGCGCAAGACTTAGCTTCTCGGGATGTAGCTAGATTAACTGCCTTGGTGGGAGGCTACGATCTGGTATTTATTGACGAGGCGCAACATATAGAAAATGCCGGACTAGTGCTAAAACTCATTCATGATCACATTCCTCAGGTGAAAGTTATTGCTTCGGGATCTAGCTCTTTTGATTTATCCCAAAGAGTCACAGAACCTCTGACCGGTAGAAAGTGGACATATACCCTCCTACCCATTTCCTACCAAGAATTGGCCGCCCAGTATAATCAATACGAGCTAGGTCAGCAACTTGCGGAACGCTTGGTTTGGGGATCATATCCAGATATTTTTAATTACTCAAGTCTTCAGTCGCGACGAAAGTATTTAACCGAGCTTTCGACTGACTATCTGTATCGTGACGTGATTCAACTAACCAATATTCGCAATGCCAATAAAATCCGTGATCTGCTGAGGCTTTTGTCGTATCAAGTAGGATCAGAAGTATCTCTCCAAGAAATTGGTAGTCAGCTTGATATGAGTAAGGATACTGTGGCTCGTTACATTGACCTGCTGGAAAAATCGTTCGTCTTGTTTCGCTTAACCGGCTATAGTCATAACTTGAGAAAAGAAGTGTCCAAAATGAACAAGTACTACTTTTATGATTTGGGGGTGAGAAATATTTTGATTGATGATGTTAAAACGCTCGATCTGAGAAATGATGTGGGTCAACTCTGGGAAAATTTCTTAGTCATAGAGCGACTCAAAAAGAATCTCTACGCCCAAAGCTTGAGCCATCCCTATTTTTGGCGAGTTTATACTGGAGGTGAAATTGATTATGTGGAAACCTATCAAAAAGAGCTACGCGGTTTTGAGTTTAAGTATGCTAAACGCCATGTCACCTCTCCACCCAGTTGGCACGCCACTTATCCTGAAGCAACTTATTCTATAATTCACCAAGAAAATTTTCTGGATTTTGTGGGTTAACTTTTGCTCTATCATATGTGCGCCAAAAGAGATGATTACAAACTTGCTCAATCGGTATGTGGAGGCAATGCGGGCGAGGTCGAATTAAATCCCCAAAAGTTGGCGGTTGAAGGAAACTTTTCTGGATTATTTGCTGCATGTTCAAAATATCGACTTAATCCAAGCAAGTAAGCATTTGTTTCGCCACACTCAGTATCCTGAAATGGGCGAAGAAATTCTGGAAATCTACTCTCAAAGAATTCTAGAAATGATTCAAAATCTTCACAACGCTCAATCGCGAAATTGAACATGCCTACTAACCAATCTGCTTTACCAAAAAAAGTGGTAAAAAAAGGTCTTTCATGAAATGGAATGAAAGCCTGGGCAGTTTTGGTAGTCAGAGTGATCTTTTGCTCACGGTTCATTTTTAGATAATCAAAGCACTGGCAAAAGAATGAGTGCGTTTTAGAGCGAAATAAGTTGTGGCGTAATCTTTCTGCCCTCAGAGTTTTTAAAACACAGTCCTCTAATTCATCCAACTCAGCTGGAGCCACACCTTCCATTAAAGCAATTAGGGTCGTAAACCACGTATATCCAAAGTATTTAGCTTTTACTCAATCAGATCTACGACGAGCCTCTGCTCCTACCGCCCAATTTTTAGGCGTAATTCCAAATTCATTTTCATAAAGTCCATCTATCTTCTGCCTAATGGGCGAGCTTCTATCTAATGATTTTAAATGGCCATTATGAATCAAGGAATTGAGTGGGTGCTCTAAGTTTCTTCCTGGAGATACCCCGTCTTTAATTTCAGAAAATCGGGCAGACCCTGTTATACCACCGACTGACTCAGGTCGTGCTCTATCTTGAGTGATGAAAGAGACCGTGGGTGGCATGACCCTTGTTTGGTATTCGCGAGGCAAAGAAAGATAATCTTTTAAATGAAGTAAGGTGGATTCCGAATCCCTCGCATTTAATGTAGCTAAATCTGGTAATTTTAGTTGAGATGCGCGAACTGCATGCCAGGGATGAGACCGAGAAGGCTTACCGAAACTTTTCAACCTATTTGACAGCAAATTCAAACGCTCAAAAGGATTTGAGGTCCAAATTCCCTCATCACCTTCTCCAGGATACATATCGAGACTGATTGTTAACATCCCAACTTCTGGGTGGTTAGCAAACTGATCAATGATAGTTTGAACTGTGTTTGCCGAAATTCTAGTATCGGCATCAAGAACACAGACTGCACCGTTTAAACCAAACTCAGATGCTTTTAAACGCTCAGCCGCATAATAGTTGCCTATTGCCCGAAATACCTCAATATTCATCGATTGATACCTTTCAAGCCTAGGTAAAGCAGTAACTCTAATGCCAGCTTGTTTAGCAGCTGTAAGAAATTCACTTTTCCATTGATCTGAAGATTCTGAATATGATAGTGGTCCCAAATCATTCAAAAATTTAACTGTGCTAATGATCTGGTCATTTTCATCGGCAAAGCGATGGTTGGTACCTTGGTTTACTACCAACACTAACTCAAAAGTATTTTTTTGAGCTGTCTGACGCACCATATCTTTAAGCAAAGAAAAAAAGTTACCATTATTGACTTCTCCTCTAATTGGAACAACAAAAATTACTTTTAAATCTGGAGAAAACGGGGAAATGATTTCTTCTGGGCGGAAATATCTGAAATCTAACCCATAGTCTGCAAACTCGATACTCATAAGATCTGATTATAGCGCGTTAGGCAAGGACTAACTTGATTGCAGGTACTGGTTGACGATGTCGGGGGCGGGGCCGACGGCCAGCTGGCGGCCCCGCGAAATGTAGGCAGCACGCTGACAAAAGCTGCTAACAGTTTTTAAATCGTGGGTAACAATCACGATCGTTTTACCTTGGTCATGAAACTGTTTCATCCGAATGTCACACTTAGCTTGAAAAGCCGCATCTCCGACTGCCAAAATCTCATCGATCAGCATAATCTCCGGATCTGTGTGAATGGCAACGGCAAAAGCCAAGCGGAGATACATACCTGAGCTGTAATGCTTGATAGGCTGATCAATAAATTCCCACAGCTCAGCAAAATCGACTATATCTTTGAACTTTGTCATAATCTGGCGCCGGGTCAGACCGAGGATGACACCGTTGAGGAAAACGTTTTCCCTTCCAGTTAGCTCCGGATGAAACCCGGCGCCGAGCTCAATCAGGGGCGCTAGACGGCCGTTAACCGTCAGTTTCCCCTTGGTGGGCTGGGTGACACCGGCAATAAGTTT
>DAOOPX010000057.1:0-5770 GCA_035388465.1 Candidatus Woesebacteria bacterium | reverse complement strand
ACCAAACACAAGTAAGTTTTGTGAACTTGACGCTGTTTAAATTGGGCAAGTAAATTAATCAACGCTCCTGGATTTTTGGCCAATAGTAATACCCCACTGGTATCTTTGTCCAACCTGTGCACCACACCACTCCGCTGGGCGAATACTTCTTCTGGAGTACCATACTCGTTATTGAAATCTGAAGGCACCAGAGCTTGCCAGTTTTCAGATAATGAAAGCTTGGAAATTTTGGCCGACCACCAATCCTGGATGGTCGGCCCACTCACTGAGCTGGCGTTGTTCACCACCACTCCGCCAGGCTTATCGATAGCCACTAGATCATTGTCTTCGTATAGAATCGAGATAGCTTCCACTAGTTTATCGCCGTTTTTTTTCATCTTGGTGTGTTTTCAGTTGTACTATTATATAAGCAATACAGCCCAAACTAATCGCCCAATCAGCTACGTTGTTGGCACCACCTAGAAACGGCATCGGAAACCAATCGCGCACTCCACCTAAAATTATCCGATCAACCAGATTAGATGCTCCCCCACCAATGATCAATCCTGAAATCCAGTTTAGGTATTGTGCTCGCCATACTAGGTAACATAACAGTACCCAAATCAGTAATGTTACCAGCAATGGATTAATACCCAGATCAGTCTTCAGTGCCAAGTTAGAGTTCAGCACTGATAAAAACAGTGGTTCGGCAACTGCCTTACTCAGTTGATCAACAGCGAACGTGAGTAGCGAAACGAAAATGAAAACGAATAATGGATTTTTTTCTCGATTTTTCTCCAAATTATGCATGTGCGATTGGTTTTTTGCGTGAACGAAATTGAGAAAAAAATCCTGACCTAAGAATCCATACGGCTAAGCCTCCAATTATCACCCCACTTACTCCAAGTATGCTGGTAATACTGATAGCTGTAATATTTTGGATGTAAATTAAAACTTCTGCTAAAGCTAATGCAATTCCGCTTAAAACTAATCCCAAACCAAACACATAACCGGTCTGTGCCACTTGATGCTTACGTTTGTACCAAGAAAAGGTGCGATAGCGAAACTCACTAAAACGCGCATACCAAGCAATTATGCCAAAAATTACAGCCAACCAGAGGTGCGATGATGCCCACCACTCAGAAAACCCGAACAAACCTTGAATCGGTCGATCAAAAAACAAACCTAGTTCTAATACTACCGCTCCTCCCAAAATAGCGGGCATCCACATGTCCAAAATGGCATACTGTTCCCATTTTTGCTTGGTGGCATGACGAAATAAGTAAACTGAGGCACCTAATAAACCAGGCAAAATGGCAAATCCCGGATCTGCCCAAATGTTCATCCAGGAAAGCACGTTCCAACCATACTCTTGAAAATTAATTAATACATACACTATTCGAGCAAAAACCAAACCTGCAATAAATGAACTCAAAAAAGCATCGAATAACTGATCCTCTTTGTAGTGTTCTTCTCTGCCAAACCGCCAAAAAATAAAACTGCTCACGAACAGAGTCAAAACTAAAAACAGATTAAGTGTTTTTAAGCTAAATGGACCAATTGTAATAAGTATGGGCAACATAAATCTGTGCCGAGAGAGGGAATTGAACCCTCACTCTCTGTGATGAGAATAGGTTTTTGAGACCTACGCGTCTACCAGTTCCGCCATCTCGGCATTATCGTTCACAGAAATCTTATTGTATCATTGGCTTGCATTTTACCCAACGGTTGGTCATACTAATTTTCATGGATTTTATTGCTGAAATTTTTAATCCTTCCAGCATTTGGTCAGTTGTCGCTAGGGGTCTGCTTTGGTTATTGGTGGCCAGTGTGATCATTATCAGCGTTGACTCGGTTGAGCCGCAAAAATCTTTAAAACAAGCGAAGAGCAACCTAGGAATTTTGATTTTGTTTATTGGTCTGTCATCAACACTATTTTACTTTTTATTTAACTTCACTAGTTAAATCAGCTAAACTACGCAAAAATCAAGGTCTAGCCAGTTCTTTTTGTTTCCATGCCATAAAACTTGATTCTGTCACCACGGAAGTAAAGATCAATTTCGCCCAAAGCGCCGTTGCGATGTTTGGCTACTTTGAGGGTCACAGCCTCACGCATATTCTCATCTTTATGATATAGGAACATTACTACATCAGCATCCTGTTCGATTGAACCAGATTCTCTCAAATCAGATAACTGTGGGGTTTTTTCTCCGCGGCTCTCCACTGCCCTGGAGAGCTGCGATAGAGCCAAAACTGGAATCCGTAACTCTCGAGCAATGTTTTTCAATCCTTGCGAAATCTCCCCCACTTCTTGAACCCGATTTTCGACGTTTCTCCCCCTAGCGAGCTGTAAATAATCAACCACCAACAGATCAATCTGCTGCTCCGCCATTAATCTCCGAGCTTTAGTCCGCATTTCATAGATAGATAATCCCGGAGAGTCATCAATATAAAGCGCCGCATCAGCTAAAACTCCCATTGCGTCAGAGAGCTTGAGAAAATCTTGTTGATCAAGCCGACCGGTTTTCAATTTCCAGGCGTCAATATCTGCTTGATTAACTAACAAGCGATCAACTAGTTCTTCTTTCGACATTTCTAGTGAAAAAATTCCCACTTTTTTCTTGGCCTGAACAGCCGCTTGCTGAGCGATATTGAGAGCAAAAGCAGTTTTACCCATTCCCGGCCGGGCAGCTAAAATTAATAAGTTAGATTTTTGCATCCCGGCCAACATTCGATCTAAGTCAGCAAAGCCCGTCGCCACTCCTCTCAGCTCGTTTCCAGAACGCTGAAGCTCATCCAAGCGCTCGAAACTTTCAACTAATGTGTCTTTAAGATGAATGAATGATCGCTGCCCTTGTTGCTGCGAAACAGTAAAAACATTCTGCTCGGCAAGATCAAGAACGTCCCTAGCCTCTTTGGTCGAATCAAGGGCAGCCTCCGCAATTTGCGAAGAAAGTGAAATTAATCTCCGTTTGGTGTATGCATCACCAATGGTTTGAGCATAATAAACCGCGTTAGCACTGGTCGAAACAAGACTGGCTAGCTCGGCCAATCTGGTGGCTCCGCCCGCTGCACTTAACTTACCCTGATTTTTGAGCTCGTCGGTCAGAGTAACCAGATCGATTGGCCGTCTTTTTTCATATAAAGCCACCATCGCCTCAAAAATCAATTTATTTTGCTCTAGATAAAAACTTTCGGGTTTGAGTAGCTCAGCCACACTAATAAATGCTTCAGCATCAATTAGGATCGCTCCCAAGACTGATTGCTCTGCTTCTAGAGAGTGCGGCGGTAAGCGCTTCGAGCTCATATTAATCAACGTTAATTAATTATTAACAATTTAAAATTATCTCAACCAGCAGCTGGTATCAAGACGCTTAACTCCGTTTCTTCCGGTAAGCGCGCTGCGGAAACCTCAAGGCTGGCCACGGGCTGAACCTCTACTCCATAGGTACGTAAAAAGGCATCAACGGTGACCAATTTACCAAAAGTATCCTGATTGTGTACCGGAGTATGATAATGCATGGGGATGACAATCGACGGTTCGAGTCTATGAATCGTTTTGACTGCTTGAACTGGATCAATCGTGTACTCTCCTCCAACTGGACAAAGCAAAACATCAATATTACCAATCGCATCAGCCTGCTTATTGGTTAGCTCGTGACCCAGATCGCCCAAGTGACAAATCCTTAAATCGTCGAGTAAAATTGTAAAAACCAAGTTTTTGCCTCGACTGAGCCCATCCTCAGCGTCGTGCGCAGTCACTGTTCCGAAAACTGAGATTCCCGACACTTCATACTCTCCAGCTTGGGAAACAAGAAAAACTTTTTCTTTTCCTGAAGCGGGTTTGACGTTCTCAAAAGCATTGTGATCCTGATGCTGGTGTGACACTGTAACTAAATCCGCAGTTACTCGCGGAAACTCAAATCCCACAGAAGAATGGTAAGGATCTGTCACCACCGTACCAGAGCTGCCTTTGAGTTTAAACGCTGAGTGTCCAAGATAAGTAATTTGCATGCTGAAGCGATCCTTTCTTCCTCATAATACCACGGTTTGGCAGCTTGTCTACCAAAAAAGTATACAGATTCAATTGAGCTTGGTATAATGAATTTTCTTGATATTATGCATAAAGAGACATTCATTGCTGTTTTAATTGGACTGAGTTTGGGATTGGCTCTTACTTTTAGCATTTATCAGTGGCAAAAAGTCAGTAAGAGATCAACTAATATAACTCCTCCGGACGCTGAACAGATGATTGATAATGCTAAAAACCAACTAGACTCAACACAAACCATTATAGTTGATCAACCAGTAGATGGAAGTATTGTGACAGAATCAACCATTACGCTTTCTGGATCTGGCCCAAGCAATGCCTATTTAGTTGGTTTCGTTGGCAATCAAGAAACTATCGGCAAAATTGATGCAAATAATAAATTTGAGCTGTCGGTAGAATTAAAACCTGGTCTTAATTTTCTCACGCTGATTGCTACAGAAAATTCTGGCGATAGTTATGAAAATGAATTTATCGTGGTGTACGAACCAAAAGTTGAGTAATTTATGTCAAAAATAATTATTTTCTTTCTTGCAACTTTTCTTATATCAGGATTTTATCCTGAGTTAAACAGCGTCATGGCTCAATCCCCTTCCGTAACTGACACAAATAAAGAAGTGGTGATCGATGGCAAAGAGGTGAATGAGGCCAGTGCCGCCAGTACTGAAGCGATCAAAGAGCTAATTTTGAAAAAAGTTGCTGAGCAGTCTGACCAAGCATCTTCGGCTACCGACTTGGAAAATCTGAATAGCTGGCAGAGAGCAATTTTCGGTGTTGTCGAGAAAATTACTGACAACTCGATCTCAGTTTCTACCAAGTTGGGCAACTTGGTAGTGCCTATTACAGAAAATTTAAGTATTCGTAAAGGTACAGCCAAAACTACCATCAAAAACATTGCAATCGATAATTGGGCATTGGTAACAGGTACAACCAAGATTAGTCAAAAAAATCAACAAGATTTTTTGACCTCGCTAAACCCCCAAAGCTTAGTGATTTTTGAGCAAGATCCTCAACCCAAAACACCCTTCGTTGAACTGGGTACGGTGAAATCCATTACCAGAAACAGCTTGTTTATCTTGTCTCGCAACTCAAAAACAGAAATGGAGGTCGGGTTACTAACAACTACCTCGCTTCAGGACACTAATGGTCAAAGTGTCAATCAAGCCCAGTTTGAGATCGATACCGCCGTCTTGGTGGTCGGCTACCAAGACGGCGGTATATTCAAAGCAACTACCCTCCGATCTTTAGCCGAGTCCAAAAGTGTCGAAGAGTAACCTTGAATTCTCCAAGCTGATCAAAGTTCGCCAGCAAAAATTAACGGCTTTGCTCTCACCGAATCAAGCAATTTTGTTGGCAAAACCTACAGATATTACCTATTTTTCCGGATTTAATCAGTTTCTTTTACCCAATGAACGAGAAGCAATCTTACTGATTTCCCAGAACCAAGCAACTTTGCTTCACCCTCACTTTACCATGCCGAACATTAAGTTGAGTACGATTGAGTATCAGCTTGGTTGCCATGGTCGATTTCTGACAGAACACTTGACTAAGTATTGTCAAAAATTCCAAATTAACCAGCTATTAATTGAACCCAGCGCAGTTTATGTAGATGAGTACTTTAATATCGAGAAAATTAGCGAGTTAAACATCTCACTTTTTGATCGACAAAAAATTGTCGAGATGCGCATGATCAAAGACGAACTCGAACTCAACCAAATCAAGAAAGCAGTGGCAATCACCAAC
>DAOOPX010000056.1:0-5831 GCA_035388465.1 Candidatus Woesebacteria bacterium | reverse complement strand
GATTGTCATCTTTATCCAGCTTAATCTCAACCCGTCCATAATCATGACAGTCTAAGATGTTGTACGTATCAAGCGCGATCTCAGAAATTAGTCTGAGTAATTTATGATTAACGTTTTTGGGTGGAATTTGAGTAGTGACGTATTTTTTATATAAAGTCGCATCCGCAAACTTATAGTCATATGGACAGATATGCCAATATCCTTCTGGTAGCCGATCAAAAATTGTCCGAGCCAGAGGTAAAACTCGTAAATCATCATCTTCGCTGCCCATAATCGACACGTCATACTCGTCTCCTTCCAAGTATTCTTCAATTAAGGCGGGTCGTTGCAGCTGGGTAAGTACATACTCCAACTGATTTTTCAATTGTTTCTCATTGGTGACAACGGAGTCGTTAGTAATGCCAATTGAGTTATCTGTGTTAGCTGGCTTGACAATCAGCGGGTAACGCAAGTCGTCGCGCAGCTCGTCAGATAGATCATACATATAATCCCACCTGGCGGTAGGAATGTTGTGGTAGGTGAGCAGTTTTTTCACCCGGATTTTATCAATACACAATCCCAAGGTAAATGGATTTGAGCCAGTGTAAGGGACTTGATACATATCAAACAGGGAAGCAATGTGTGGCTCAAGTAAACTGGAGTTGTTCAATCTCTCTCCCACATTGAATACTAAGTCGACTTGACCGTTCTTGAGTGTGGCAATTGCTTTGTCGATATCATTAAAGTCGATGAACACAGTTTGATAACCGCGATCCTGGAGTGTGTCTTGAATAGTTTTTCCTACGCTAGTGAGTTCGGCTTCCACCGCTCCGTCGTCAGCATTGAAAGAGTTACAGCCGATGCCAATTTTGAGCTTACGTTGATTTTTCCGTTCGGTCAGGCGGACTTTTTCAATCCTGGCTCTGCCCTCGAGTAAAGTGTGATTCAAGGCGGCCGATGAAAATCTTGATTTACGCTGGGTTTTGCCAAGAGATGAGAGCGGTGAAAAAGGAGTAATCTCGTAAGAGATTAATTTCAGGACTTCTTCAAGATTTTCATCGGCCTCGATCGGATTATCGCCGGTGACCATGGTCCAACCGAGAAAATCAAAGTTATTGGGTGGGGTGAAAACCAGATCGCCCACTTCTTTATCAAAGTGAAACTCAGCCACACCCAAGTCATGATCAAATTTCTTGGGTACGTAGAGTTTGGAGATGACGCCAGATTTCTCTGCCATAATTGATTGAGCAGCCACGTAGGTGAGCGGCTCTTTTTTCTCAATAATTGGGATGTAAACGCCACAGGCAATTTTGATCGCTTCTTCGATCAAATCCACGCCCCAAACTTTTTTGTTGGCTGGGTAAATTTCATCTCCGCCCAAGCGTAAATTAGCTTCAAGCGGCACTGGCCCTTTTTCTGTTGATTTGGCTTCAAAGTGAATACAACCGTGCATCACGCCCAATTTTTCCAGAACTAGCTCGGATAGTTGTTGTAACTGCTTGAGATCATCTTGAGGCAGGGAAGATGGCAGGTTGTATCCCGATTCGAGGAAGAACGGCTCTTTGGTTTGTAAATTATCACTGACTGAAGAGTATTTGATCTTACCGTTTTGGACTAAAATATCGATATCGACTTCGTTACCCTCGATATATTCTTCAACTACGATGTCAGAACCGTCTTTAAGCGCTGACTCAACTCTAGCCGAGATATTTTGTTTGACGTATTGGTAGACTTCATCGAGCTCAGTCTGATTCTCAGCCTTGATGACAAAAGCGCTGCTGGAACCGAAAGCCGGCTTGATCACGACAGGGAACTTCAAAGTTTTCATCAATTTATTTAACTCAGTCTGATCATTGGCTCGGCCAAACTTGGGAAAGGGCAAGTGATTTTCTTGGCAAAATTGGCGAAAGAGCAGCTTGTTTCGGGTTCTTTGGGCAACGGCGTGAGGAATGCCGATTAGTCTGTGTTTCTCGGCAATTTTGGCGGTAAGTAGCACGTCGTCTTCCCAGAAAGTTAGGACACCATCGATCTTGTGGTTGGCCAAGTACTCATCAACCGCACGCAGCGCCTCAGCGTGTTTAGTGGTGTCAGCGATGATCCACTCATCAACGTACTTATCTGCCCAGTTTTTGATCGAGTTGAGAATAACGACTCTGAGGTCGGGAATTTTACGAATCCGCTGCAGAATAAACTTTTTTTTGAGAGTGCCGGTGTTGACAATTAAGATGGTTTTACCCGTCAGGGGCAAGGGCTCAATTGGTTCTTTTGTTGGCATTGATTAGTGGTAGTATTCTATGTGTTTTTAGCAAAAAATAAAGCATGAAAAAATATTTAGACAATCTTCGATGGAGAGGCTTTATTACTAGACAAATAGTTGTACGGGCGGTTAGAGATTTTTTTGACAGTCATGGCTTGATTGAGGCGCAAGTACCGATTTTGGCTCGAGCACCGATGCTCGAGCCCAACATTGGTGTGTTTTCAACTAATTGGCAGAGTAGCCAAAAACAGCTGCAGCTGTTTTTGGCTACATCTCCAGAACAGAACTTTAAGAAATTAATTGCTCAAGGATTAGGTGAGAGTTATGCCATTGGTCACAGCTTCCGCAATCTAGAAGCCAGCGGTGACCAGCATCAGCCCGAATTTTTGATGTTGGAGTGGTACCGGTTTCATCAGCCGCTGGATTTTTTGATGGGGGAGGCACAATCGCTATTTGTCTTTTGTCATAACGCTTTCAGCACTGTGGAAAAACGTTCTCCCTCCAATGAATTTACATACCAGAATCAGAGTTTTGCCATGGATAAACCTTGGTCGCAAATATTGTTACCTGATCTGTTCACTCAATATTGTGATCTTGATTTGGCTGAAGTCTTAGATAATCACGAGCTGCTTTTCCAATTTGCCGAGAAACAACAATACCAGCTAGACCGGCGCGAGTTTGAGCCAGTGTTTAATCAAGTGTTTCTTAATGAAATAGAAACAAACTTGCCGCAAGAACCATTTTTTTTGATTGATTTTCCGGCTGTGCTTTCGCCGATGGCGAAAGCACAGCAGCACAAGCCGCTTTTCGCCCAGCGCTTTGAGTTGTACATTGCCGGCTTGGAAATTGCTAATGGTTGCGTGGAAGAAACAGACGAGAAAAAACTAGAGCAAGTTTTTGCCGAGCAGCTAACCAAACTTCAGGTAGCCGGCCAAAATATTAATTACGATACTGATTTTCTTCAAGCCGTCAAACTCAACGCCAACAATAATTTGGCCGGCGTTGGCTTGGGTATCGATCGTTTAGCAATGATTCTGGCTGGAGAAATAAATGTGAATAAAGTTTCACCCAAGTTTTTCTAACTCCTCGTTTAGCTGAAGCTCAACCACTCTGGTTTAAACAGCATTAATAATCCAATTGCCATCATCAATACTCCGCCTATAATGTGTGAGTAGCGGGCGTACTTTCCTTCTAATCCAGTTATTTTCAGTGTGAACATTGCGGTGAAAAACACAATTAGGTCATCAAGCATGAAAATCAAGATATACAGCATTAAATAGCTGTAATATTGCCAAGTGGGCAATTGATTCAGTGCCAGAATTTGGGTGTAAACTGCGGGTAGACCAGCAGAACAAAACAACTCAACCAAGTTGACCGCGACCGCCAGAGCGATGATACCCACGAATGCCAGAGCAAGCTGTTTTTGCTGAGTTAGGGCTTTGAGTTTTTCAAAGACCTGTCGGCGCTGGGGGCTGGCGGTGACTTTGCACTGGGTGTCTGTTTTCTCTAACGCATTTTTGAGATAGTATCCGCCAGCCCCCAGTGCCAGCAGACCAATTCCCAACCTCACCCAGAAAATCATACCGACAAATAAAAACAGGTTGAGCCAAGCTGATAAGAACAGGAAGTAGACTAGCCCGGAAGTGACGATGAAGGTAGTACCTAAAATCCACATCCGCTTTCTGTCTTTTAGCCCGAGAAGCAAACTAATCAGGAAAACTAATGCCCACATGGCGCATGGGTTGAAACCATCTAGCGCAGCAATCATGACCGTCACCAATGGAATGGAGATTAAATTTGGATCAATTTGGCCAAATATGGGTAGTTTGATACTTGAATCTTGACTCTCTTCAGTCTGGGATTGGGTAACGGCAGGTGGTGGTGCGGGAGAAGGAGTGGGGGTTGTGAGGGTGTCCACTGGACTAATGGGATCGGTTTTTTGCACGAGTTGTTGAATAGCGGTCTCAATCTCTCTGCCAGTTGTTTCTTCGTTCAAAAAACCGACAAATGCTTGATCTCCAACAATAGTGAGTGGGACACCAACTTCAGTAATGCCCAATCTTGCAACCTCTTGCAGCATCTTTTCACGATTCTCTGAGTTGTTGTAAATTTCATAATCAGAGAATTCGAGTGAAGGGTATTTTTGCGCTAACTCTTCCATGAAGGGTTTTTGCTTTTGGCAATGAGGGCAGCCATTTCCCCAGAAAAAATTTACTATTTGGGTTGTCTCTTGACCATAAGCAGTGCTACTCACGGCGGCGATCAAAAAAACAAAAATGAAAACAAAAAAACTACTAATAATTTTCATAGTTATGACTTAAAACGCTAACAAGCTGTGTGCCCATTGTAGCTGACTAGTAGTATTCCAGTCAATGCCACCCACATTTAAAACAATTGTTGAATGCTATAACTCGGACGCAAAACAAAATTACTGCAGAAATATGTATTTAGTATTATTTTGGAGTTAGATTCTCACACCCAATAGTCTAGCTACTAGCACTATCAAGGCTATTACTAATATTACGTGAATTAATCCACCCCCGATTTTGAGAGAAAAACCTCCCAACCAGGCAATAACTAAAATTATAATGATTATATCGAGAATACCCATTTCGTTCTCCTTATATGCTAATTAATACCATTTATACGAACATTATTTACTCAGTCTGATTGACATTTACATCAATCTCGTCTGGAATGTTAATGTCTGGTTGTGGGATGTTCACTTCTGGCGCGGGTACATTCACCTCAACTTGGTCTGATTGTCTAAGATAAGGCAGTCCGAAGTACAGCAGTATCGCAACAAATCCGACTAAAATAATAATTCCTATCAAGAAACTATTGCCGCCACTCTCTTGGGTGGGTGGCGGATTGTTCACAACAGTTGACATATTTTGTCTCCTCTATAGGTTAATAACTAATAAAAAATTATACTAACAAGCGAATGTAAATAGCTGTAATTTATCTTACAAAATCTCATCGTTATTCCTTAATTACTTTAGAAATCCTTTTAGCTTTGTCCCTATTTTCCACGATCATGTCGTCAGTTTCATTTTTTTTGGCTGAAACGACATTTTTTACATCATCGATAAAATTAGATCCTTGCTTCTTGACTCCATTTACAGCCTTATCAATCTTGGCACGATTATTTTTATTGTTGAAAGCAACGGCGCCGGCGATACCCAGTCCCGCTCCAATCACGACTCCAGCTACTGCTGCAGCAGGACTGATACCCATCTTCTCATTATTTTTTTTCACTCGCTTTGGATCTGTCATATGCTGACTCCTTATCTTTAATTAGTAATAGAATTGCGGTTATATACGTACAAGGTAGTTGTGTGTTTTGTATGCGAAAAAATCGTAAATGTGATTTTCATTTACTCTGGTTAGACTTATACTAACCATGACTATAAACCCCATTCATAAGACTTTGATACTAATTGAGTAAGAAACAGGTAAGAAGTAATTGGCCCGTTGTTCAAATAACAAGTTTTTCAACAGCTTACATGGCCGTTAAACCAAAAAATGTTCAAATCAGGATGACAGGTACCCCCAACATTAGACACCGAGTCTTTCATCCGTCACACTAAATAGT
>DAOOPX010000055.1:0-5867 GCA_035388465.1 Candidatus Woesebacteria bacterium | reverse complement strand
ACTATTTAGTGTGACGGATGAAAGACTCGGTGTCTAATGTTGGGGGTACCTGTCACATTGGAATCAAATATCGGTTTTTTTAGGGCAGTACCGCTCAACAGTACAAGCAGGGGATATTAAATTGCGAATAATTCCTGGTACTATTGGCGAGGGCACTCTAGATAGAGAGGATCTAAATATGCTGGTAGTTGAGTTTCCGGATGAACAAAGTTATCAGGAAGCTTTGCAGCGTGGGTTGTCTAAATTCGGAGTTGTTCTATCGGATGATGAGGCATTAGAGCTTCTCTATACGATAGGAGCACAAACAATCTTACACGAAGGAACTCATGCCCTCATAGATAGTAAACCCGGATCAATATTTGCCAAGGCACTCGAAAAGGGAGGTTTTGAAAATCAGGAAGGGAGGGATTCGACTTTACTTGATGAAGGATTAACTTACGCAATCCAAAACTATTTTGCCCCAAACAATGAAAAATTAGGAAAGCTCGTAGTACAGTCGTATTCATTAGAACAACTAAAGGATGAGCCTGACCCAGAAATTAAAAAAGTTCAGAAAAGAAAATACTTAGGAAACATTCTTACCCCTCTGGTTTCAGAATATTTTGATGGTGGCAGAAACCTAGATGAAGAATTCTTTGAAAGAGCTTTTATTTATTTAGCTCAGGTCCTAGAATTATAAAACTTAATATGTTTAATGTCTATTTCCGCTTCTTTCGCTCTAATTCTAATTTTGAAAAAACGGCGAAAGTAGTGCCCGCTCGTGTTACAATTTAAGTATTATCTCAATTATTGATCACCATCTAGACGGAATTAAACAAATTTGTCGCGAATCTGACATATCTTATCTGGCTGTGTTTGGCTCACACGCGCGGGGAGATTTCGATCAGTCAAGTGACGTTGATTTGTTGGTAGAGTTTAATCAAACGCCAGGATTGATAAAGTTTATTGGTATCAAACACAAATTTGAAGATTTACTCGAAACCCAAGTGGATTTGGTTACCAGAAAAGGATTGTCTAAACACATTGAGCCGTATATTCAATCAGATATCAAACAAATCTATGGTTAAGTCGCTGACTAAATAAATACCTAAGCAATGTCGCAAGCATTCCAACAATTGATAGACCAAGTGTTAGAAGCAGGTAAAAAGTTCCCGAACAAGTGGGATCTCAAGACTCATTACATTGATTTGGTTGAGGAAGTTGGGGAGCTGGGCAACGCGGTGTTGATTAAAACTGGGAGCAAATCGGTGAAACGGGAGCGCGCGCAACTTGACGATAGCTTCGCCGATGTGTTATTTGAGCTAATCCAGATGGCTGATGCCGCTGGCATCAGCCTCGAGCGCGCGCTGATTCAGATGCTAACTGAGTTAGAAGAGCGCCAGAAAGCTGGCGAGTATCAGAATTAATGAATTTAGTTAAGTACATTACACCAATAAACTTGGAGGAAGAACAAGTTAAGTTCTTTTCTTCTAAAGCCCATAACCCCCAATTTAGATACTGTTGGCAAGAGCCTGAAGCTTTGGTGTGGGTTGAGCAGCATCAAGAGTACCAGAAACTTGCACTGGCACTTATCGAACAAAATACTGGTCAAATTATTGCTGAGGCAAAGAAAATTTTTCAAACGCAGCTTGAACCAGGCGTTTTACATTTAGCAAATCAGACTATTTCGCATCATCCTAGAAAATTAAGCAGTTCTTCTCCCGCAGAATTTGCCACTAAATTCACTGAAGTTTTGTCTAAACTTGGATTGCGCCATTATGTTGTTGAAGTAGTTGATCAACCCGGATTCTTCGTCCGCCCCCTCGCACATGAGCATAAAATTCAAATTAGTAAGCACGCCAATTGGGAGTATTTTTCTATTGATGGCGAGATCAAGCATGAGTTAACTCACATTGTTAGATATGAAAACGGAATATTTAATAATATTCCAATTTCACCCGATTATCTCCCCACCGAAGAAGGTTTGGCTACGTTCTGTCAGGATTATTGGGGCGATCAGGGCGAACTGGCGATATTTCAGCACGCAGCAGAGTACGCGGTTACCGAGGTTGCTTTGAACTCATCATTACGAGCCATGGTTGAGTTCTTGATAGATCATGGATTTTCACCAAAATTAGCATATCAACGGTCGGTACGGCACAAGTTTGGCTTTGTTGATTCATCTATGCCTGGCGACATTATTAAGCCTAGTATGTACTTTTATCACGAGCAACGGATTAAAAAGTTGACTCAAGATCAGATTTTTCGCTTGTTTGTGGGTAAAATTTCTTTTGAACAAATTGAAGATTTCCCAATCTACAAAGGAAAGATTTCTCTCGACGCTTTGAACGAAATATATTTGAGTAAGATTGTATAAGTCATATTGTCCCTGATTTTTTCGTAAGTTGATTGTAAAATATAACTTGCCTGCTGTTGGTAAGTGTGCCTGTGTAGCTCAGCTGGTAGAGCAGCGGTATCGTAAACCGCAGGTCGTCGGTTCGATCCCGACCGCAGGCTCAGGTAATTTCTAAAATCGTTAAATCTTTCGCCTATGTTAACAGAGCAAAATATCTACAGTAATAACACTAATCTTGATGAAAGGGGCCAGCCTATGAGCGATCGACCAGTTGTTTCTCGCTTAGTCAAAAGAGAAAAACAAAAACTGATCAAGCAAACTTGGATTGCTGTGATTTTGTCGACTGGCTTGTTGGTAATCTTTATTTTATTTGGTATACCTAATGCAGCGAGAATTATTGCCCTGATTGCTGGCTCAAATCCCACTTCTGGCTTGAGTGATTCTATCCCACCCCTAGTGCCAGTTTTACAAATTGCGCAAAGGCATACTAATCAAGCTGAGTTTACGATTAGGGGAATCGCAGAAGCCAAGAGTCAAGTTATTATAGTCCGTAATGAACTCGAACTTGATTCGGTTACGGTTGGTGACGATGGAATTTTCGAAAGCTCAATCGAGTTGGAGGAAGGAGAGAATTCAATCTCAGCTTACTCCGTTGATGGGGCGAACAACCAATCACAGCCGTCGAAAACCGAAGTTGTCACTCTAGATACTAAAATACCAGAGTTGACTTTTGGTGAGGGAATAAGTGCGGAGGTGTCGGCGGTGGGCAAAGACAAGCAGTACTTCACTATTACTGGTCAAACCAAGCCGGGGGCGAAAGTTACAATTAATGAACGATTTTTGTTTGCCAAAGCAGACGGTAGCTTTAGTTACCGTTATCGTCTCAATGAAGGAGATAACCAAATTAAAATCATAGCTGAGGATAAGGCAGGCAACAGAGTTGAGCAATCGATTCTGATTAAGTTTAGGCCGTGACAGCAGGAGAAAAGTTTTTCTCGATAACTAGCAGTGTGCCAATAATTAAGATAACGAATGGTTCAGTAATGCTGTTGAATTGAGCAAAAACTAAAAGAGCGACCAAGGTTCCCAAAAAAATTGGAAGACGCCGATTTTTATATACTAACTCAATTAATACGCCCAGAAAAAGCAACACTCCAATTGGACCTGACCAAGCAAAGATTATAATGAATAAGTTGTTTGGTAGCCTGGCGTGGGTGTTTGACTTAAGGGCATGGGATGGACCGAGCAACAAATTAAGTGGACGAATCGATTCGGAGTTTACCCATTGCTGATCGAATTGTTGTCGGGACTCAAGCGAATAAACTCTTTTTAAATTCACGCCCTCGCCCCCTGGCTTGGGGGCGAGGGCAAAAGTGCTAAATATTATTGTGACAATTAATGTAAAAATCAGAGCAACTTTCGGTAGGTTTAAGTCCCAACCTTTTTTCATTGCTATCAGAAAGATGATCAATCCAAACGTGAAAGCTAGCCAACTAGAGCGGGAGTAAGTCAGGGTTAAGGTGATTAGCAAAGCAGTTGATTCAAAGAATTGAAGTAGTTTATGCTTCGTCATAGTTAGTGATGGGAAAAAAGTCGTTTTGATCGTGATCAACGCCCCAATTGCCAAGATTATTCCTGTGTAATTTGGATCAAGAAGTGTTCCTGTCAGGCGATAGTAGTGATCGTCCCAACCCAAAGACCGAAAAAACCGCATGTCCGGTTGAATTACAAACATGGCCAAAGCTACTAGGCCAAAAAAAAGTGGTAGATGTTGAGCAAAAAGCACAACTGTAGGTCTGATTCGAGTTACTTTAAACTTGATTGGTTTGAGTTGGATAAATAATGAAAGAAGGTACAAAAATGTGCCATAGAAGAAGTACCGAGCTAGATAAAGTAAGTAGGTGGGCTGACCGGAAATTAGCAATTTCAGTACTCCGGTCAGCCCCAGCCAGCCTATCAGCCAAATTAATTGGCGATGCCTATTGTAAAAAGCTCTCGTTCGCCATTTAGAGACACTCTTTTTTATAAAGATTTTAGAATTTACTAACAAAAAAACTCCGATGAGGAGGTCGTGAGGATAAAGTGCAATGTTGGGCAGCGGCTCAAACCTGAGCAGCTGCCCCAAAACAAGAACTAAGCAGATGGTGAAAAATAGCCAATTATTAAGCATATGGCGCGATGTTAAATACCAGTTTTCTTGTGCTTAATCGTAAAAAGTATCAAGGGTATTAATAAAAACCAACGAGTTACTGCCAGAGCTATGACGGCCATCAAAATGCCAGATGTCACGCTGGTCCAATAAAGAGATATTGACAAAATTAGTACTGTGGCCAACAGGTGCCAATTAACCAAACGGTATTTTTTTTGAGCAATTTGCAGGGTATAAATCAACGCTACTAAACTTTGTGCCAGCCCAGCTAGGGCGAGCCAAGGGATGAGGGGTACTACTGCTTGCCAAGTGATACCTAAGGCTAGGTCAACGATAGTTTGCCGGAGAAAAATCATCAGCAGTGTAATCGCGCCTAAACCAAGTGTAATCAAGCCAAAGGCTTGCCGAAATGCCTGCCACAAACGAGTTTTTTCAACTGTGAGTTTGGTATAGATAGCCATCAGACTGTAGTTTGCAGCCTTGGTTGGTTCATAATTGAGTTTGTGAGTCAGGGTGTAAGCGTTGTGATAGAGACCCAACTGGTAAGTTCCCAGAGTTTTACCAAGGATCAGATCATCCAAGTTTTCACTCAAGTAACTAAGTGCAGCAGTGATTGATAGGCCTTTGGCATTTTGCAGAATCAGCTGTAGTGAAGAGTTGTCGTAAGAGAGCTTGGGCCTTGGTTTGGCAGTTACCCAAGAGAGTGCCGCCTCAAAGCCGGCGGCAATGATCATTCCCCAGATAAACACCTCAACACTCTGCCAAACCAAGGCCAATACAACAGTGCTAACTACTTCTACCACTTGTTTGGTTAAGTGAAAGTAAGTGTCGTTGTGAAATTGGAGATTTTTTTGCCACAGCACGATGCTGGGGTTTATGAAGCCCTTGATTACAGGGACCAAGCTGGCCAAAGCCGTCAGCCGAATTAAATCTGGGTTAGAAAAGAAGAGACTAAGTAAAAAACCAATCATAAATAGAATTAGTGCGATCAGCAGCCCCCGCACCATTGCTACTAACCAAGCGGTGTTGATCAACCGATTGAGTCGTTGGTTATCTGCCACTACTTGCAAAATGGTGATGTTAATCCCAGTCTGTGTGACTGCTTCAGAAATACCAAGGGCAATGGCTATCAAGGCAAACACTCCGAACTCAGTTGGTGAAAGCAAGCGTGAAAGAAAAAAGATCTTGATTAGGGCTAAAATGGCTAGCCCAAATTTTAGCCCAATTTGCCAACTAAATCCCGCAATTACTTTATTTCGATAACCCACGATTTAGATTGTAATGCATCGATCAAGTAATTGTTACTGCTCTTCGTCGAAATAAGTTCGCGTAGGCGAGACAATACCTTTTGTGCACTTTGTGCGACAACAACTCACTAGTTTC
>DAOOPX010000054.1:0-5999 GCA_035388465.1 Candidatus Woesebacteria bacterium | reverse complement strand
GGCTACACTGCCATGTATCGGATTGTAGTGGTGGTGGATGAGTTGGCCGATGTGATGTTATTCGCGCCAGCTGATGTAGAGGAAAATATTACCAGAATTGCTCAGATGGCGCGGGCAGTGGGAATTCACTTGCTCTTGGCCACCCAACGCCCTTCGGTAGATGTATTGACTGGACTAATTAAAGCGAATATCCCAGCTAGAATTGCCTTTAACGTCTCTTCGATGATGGACTCTAGAGTGATTCTAGATACACCAGGTGCGGAAAAACTGCTCGGTCGGGGGGATATGTTATTTATTCCCCCCGACCGAGCCAAACCATTACGTCTGCAAGGCACTTTTGTGTCTGATGACGAAACAAAACGTCTGATCGAGTTCGTCAAAAAGCAGGGTCAACAACCAGAATATCTTGAAGAAGTTACTTCAAAATATGAGGCCAGTGTCACCGCTGGTGGCAAAATGAGTGGTGGCAGTGGCAGTGACGAACGAGATGAACTGTTCCTCGAAGTTGCCAAATTGATTGTGACTTCGGACAAAGCTTCATCATCCATGATTCAGCGCCGCTTTTCCTTGGGCTACAACCGCGCCGCCAGAATTTTGGACCAGTTGTACGCCGCTGGGATGGTGGGACCAGCTGAAGGCAGTAAGCCACGGACAGTTAACGCCGGAAAGATTATGGAGTATATTCATAGTATAGAAGGTAGTAATGGAGGATAAGCCAATATGTCAAAAAAGAAATGGATAACGCTTGGAATAATCGTTTTGGTGCTCGCTGGAGTGACTGTGTTTATTCGGAATTGGAGCAGTGGTTTCAATGTGATAGGAAGGAAATTGTCAATTGATACTTCTACATATTCCGAAAACCTAGATCAGTCAATTACTGGACCGCAAGCAGTTGGTGGGGCGTTCAATTATGGATCTCCTGGTTTTTCATCTCCTTCATATTATCCTCCATACTATCCTGACACTGGTGACGCTCTCCAGCTTGATCAAAGAGCATATGAAGTTTATGGCTCATTTAGCTTGGTAATGGACGACGTAGCAGGATACTTTAATAAAACTAAAGCTTATATCCTGAGCATCAATGGTCGGGTGATGAACTTTCAGACCGGTACTCAGGGTCGATTTCAAACTGGTTACATGACGGCCAAAGTCCCTGTTGATAAATTTGATGAAGCCACAGCCAAAATTGTTGAGGGTGTCCGTTCAATTGAGAATCAACAAGTTAGTTCAACGGATGTGACTGGCAGAGTAGACTCAATTAAAACTCAACTGGCCAATTTGGAGGATCAGAAAGCTGTCAAAGAAATTGAGTTAGTTGAGGCCAAAACCGAGGTGGAAAGACGCCGGATTGAACTTGAGATTCAGCGTCTTGACCAGCAAATCAAACAAGTTAAAGATCAAGACGAAGCGCAAACCGAGCGAGTCGAGTATGCGACTTTGAACATTTCTGCTGCGTCGTCAAAATCTGTGTATGATCCCAGCGCACGTCCCGATCTTCGTGATGAATTAGATCGAGCATATAACTCGGTTTTAGACAACCTGTTTGTAATTGCGCAGTTTATGATCTGGATAATAGTTTATGGAGTTGTTTTAGTTCCGTTAATGATTCTTGCAGGAGCACTCAAGCGAAAATCAAACAAGAAAACTGAGGTGCCAATTAAATAGTAATTGAGTTTAGCACTGCGCCCCGCCATCGGCGGGGCGCAGAAATGGGTTTAAGCCGCATCAGTGTCATACTGAGCGAAGAGATTGCGGAGTCGAATGTATGATTAGAAAAGCGCTCCCTTCTGATTCAAAAAAGCTTTGGTCACTTAAGCAAGCATTTGTTTTAGAAGTAAGTAGAGTTGATGATATAAGTTATTGCACTCAAATACAGCATGATGGCTTTTTCATTAGTAGCGAAACTGAAAAAGAGCACAAAGCTAGAATTACTAACTCGACAATTTTCAATGTTTATGAAGAAGGTAGCCAACCTGTAGGGTTAATTGACATCAATCGTGAGATATATTTCCCAGAGCAAGCGGACAACATTATTTGGTTTGACAAGATACTTAAATAAATTTACTTTGAAGATGAGAAAAGTATTGCTTTGCACCAAATCGTTGTTGCGAAAGAACATCAGGGTAAAGGAGTGGCAACTAAACTTTTACAGTCAGCGATCAAGGAGTTGTCAAATAAAAAGATTAATCACTTGTTCTCAATTGTTACTACGGGGCCAGTGACAAACTGCCCGTCAATTATTTGGCATACTGCCATGGGTTTTAATCGTGCGTGTGTTACCAGTCCGATTGATCTTTTTGGTCTAAAAAACTATACCAGCCTGCTTTTTCATAAATTTATTGGCAAAAATAATAAGTAATTATAATTTTTGTGAGTCATAAGCCCAGTGAAGGAGTGATTGGCGTTGTTTGCGCCGGCAGGTGAGATCGCCGGCGCGGCAGTTATTTTGCACTTGAATTAAGTGTCTCCGATACGCGCGCCATCTTTTGATCTGGCGCGCGTCCTCATGAGCAATCCTTCTCCCCATAAAGTACCGGCAGTACCACTGAAACCACCCGCGTGGATCTTCTTCGTAGATCCAACCATTTTTCATCCAAACAGACAGAGGTTGTGAGGCGTTGACGCCAAAGTAATTCAGTTTGGGATCGTGAAATTCAGAGCAGAGTTTGGCTTTATTAAACCAACTTTTAGGAAACTCGTCGCGGCAGTCCGTCATGTACTTGCCGCCGAACACCCCCAGTTCCAGCATTTGCTGTGGCGTTAACTCCGGTTTAAAATCAGGATCAAAGTTTTTACCCATCTCTTCCGCCAACGTGTAGCAGTAGTTTTTTTGCATTTTGTCATGGACGAACACGGTGACGGCAGACATAAGTCGAGTCAAAGTTATCACTTGTCATATTTATCAATTAAAAAACCCAACGCTGAACCAAGAATTAGAGTCATTATGATGATAGGTACTAGTGAAAATGGTTCTTGCCAACCAATAATGATGGCAGAGGGTAACAACACAAGAAATGAGATGATGATGCCTTTTACCACACCACTTATTTTTAGGTTAGTTGAGGCAATGAGGAAACCAGATATCACCCAAAGTGAAAACGCCGACAAGTTAGCATCCCATGTTAATTTCTGTAGAATCATTGGGATAACATCAATTATTCCGGCTATTATTCCAAATAAGATTCCACGTTGAGTTTTCTTCATATTTTAATCATGTAAACCAGCGAATTTAGTATTTTATCTTAACCTGATTTGCCTGTCTGGCAAATCTGAGGTAAAATCATTATAGTAATTTCCAAAGTGATTGCAACCGAAACGGGAAGGCGGGCAGAACTGCGGTGAGGGTAGTTTATGAAAGCGCCAGTGCTACAAGCTGATCAGCTGACGAAGGTGTATCCGCCGAGCCGGAAGGGCGAGGCGGAGTTTACTGCGGTCGATCACATCTCGTTTGTGCTCAAGCCCGGAGAAATTTTGGGATTACTTGGTCCCAATGGCGCAGGCAAATCAACCACCATCCAAATGTTGATTGGCAATCTCACTCCAACTCTTGGAAATATTAAGTATTTTGGCAAAGATTTTCGTCAAAACCGGACAGAGGTGCTTAATCACATCACCTTTGCTAGCACGTATATCAAGATGCCGTGGCGGTTGACGGTGATGGAAAATTTGTGGGTATATGCATTGCTTTATGGTCTAAATCGGAAAACGTTTGTCAAACGCGCTCAGCATTTTTTAGGATATTTTGGAGTATGGGAACATAAAGACAAAGCACTGAACCAGCTTTCGGCTGGTCAAATTACCAGAGTAATGCTGGCCAAAGCGTTTATTCCACATCCCAAGATTGTTTTGCTTGATGAACCAACTGCATCGCTGGATCCGGAGATGGCGCACGAAGTGCGCCAATTTGTGACGAAACAGCAACGCGAGTATGGCACCAGTATTTTATACACTTCTCATAATATGGACGAGGTCGCCAGTGTCTGCGACCGGGTGATTTTTCTTAAATCAGGGAAAATTGTGGCTGAGGACACACCGGAAAAATTGGCTCAATCAGTTTCGCTAACCAGAATGAGACTAATCGTCAAAGATGGTTTAAAAAGAACGGCACGGTTTGCCAAAGAGCAAGGTTTTGCCAGTAAAATCGATGGGCGAGAGATCGTGATCAACATCGAAGAATCGCTAATTGCTGGTTTCTTAGCTTGTTTGGCCGATGCCAAAATTGAGTACACCCAAATCAGTATTGATAAGCCGACGCTTGAGGATTATTTCATCAATCAGGCAAAGGAAGGTGGTAATGCTAAATAAAATTTTTAACCATCGCGTCAAAGCTTTATTTATGCGCCATCTTTATCCATTGCGGCGCGATTTTGATCTGCTTTCGGATATGATCTATTGGCCGCTGATTGACACTTTGACTTGGGGGATTACTGGCAGTTGGTTGACTGAAGAAAGTGGCTCACCGACTTTAGTCACCGCGATTCTGATGGGATTAATATTGTGGAATATTATTTGGCGGTCACAGTCTGAAGTTGGCAGAAACTTGATGGATGAGATTTGGAACAGTAATCTCAGCAACTTGTTTTCGACACCTCTCAAGATTAGTGAGTGGCTGACCGCCGTGCTTGGATTGTCAGTAATCAAAACGTTAATCACGTTAGGCATAATGGTTCCTGCAATTTTGATTTTGTATGCGGTTAACGCTTTTACACTTGGTTGGTGGCTAGTGCCGTTTTTCTTTTTGTGCAGCATGACTGGCTGGTGGGTAGGACTACTTGGTTCTGGAATTGTGTTGCGTTATGGGCCAAAGGTGCAGACAATTATTTGGACTTTGCCAGGAATTTTACTGCCGTTTAGCGCCATCTATTTTCCGGTGGATCGGTTGCCGTTTTTGGTGCAAAAAATTTCAATGTTAGTGCCAACCACGTATGTGTTGGAGAGTATGCGCGCCGCAGTGGGCGGCGCGCCCATCAATCCCACTTATCTTTATATTAGCTTTGGTCTGAATGTTCTCTATCTCACCCTGGCCGGCTGGTTTTTCATCCGTAGCTTCGCGTACTCCAAAAATCTGGGATTAGACCGATTTTTGTAAGATTTAAGATTGGTGTAAGAATTGGGGCTGATAATTGCAGGAGTGCAATTATCAGCCAATAATAACCAAATTCAAGTAAGTCAAAACTCAACTTCTTTTGATTTTTACCTTGGTCAATCGCAACTGAGCAATGCCAGTTTTTTCGACTTAGAGTTTGACAAGGTACTACGATTACGGTATCCTAATCGCACTATGATACAAAACGTTTTTGGCATTAAAGAGTTTCAAACTAAGCTGCCCGCTATGGCGCGGTTGATTGAGAAGGAAGGCGGTCATTATATTGTCACTTGCCGGAATAAGCCGGTATTCGTGGTGATGCCGTTTGCCGATTATCAAGATTTAGAAGACATTCTGATGGAGCTAAACTCTCCGCAACTACTTCGCGACGTGGCTCAAGCGCGAAAGGATTACAAAGCAGGCAAGACAAAAACTTTAGATGAGGTACTCAAGTCATTAAAATGAATGATGCTTTTACTGTTCTGTTTACTGAAAAATCAGAAAAAGATTTATCTAAACTAACCAACGTTATCCAAAATTTGGTATTAAAAAAAATTATTCTATTAGAAAATAATCCCAGACCATCGCAGTGCAAGTATTTAGTTGGAAATAAAATTGCCAGGTTTCGCCTTAGAGTTGGCGATTATCGAGTGCTTTTCGATGTCATCGGTTCGCGAAAAGAAATCCTAATCATTCGCGCGGGTCAGAGAAAAGAGATTCATTGCTAAAAACCAGTTGATTACGATCTTAATTGCTTTTGAGCAAAAGCGTACCTTGCCGATATTGAGATATTATTCAAGATTTTGAGGCAATATCTTGTAAAGCCCAGTATGTCTCAAACAACTTAGCGTTGGATAGGGTTCTGAGCCAGCACATGGTATCCACTCCAGTCACCCAATTCAACAGAGATATT
>DAOOPX010000053.1:0-6092 GCA_035388465.1 Candidatus Woesebacteria bacterium | reverse complement strand
ATTAACTTTACCTTCATCTTGGCACTGTCTCCTGGCATAACCATCTCAACACCCTCTGGCAGAGTAACTTCTCCAGTCACATCTGTAGTCCCAACATAAAATTGAGGTCTATAACCAGAGAAAAAAGGTTTGTGTCGTCCACCTTCTTCTTTAGTCAAAATATACACCTCAGCCTCAAACTCGGTATGAGGTTTAGCTGTGCCTGGTTTGGCCAAAACTTGACCACGTTCAACTCCATCCTTCTCAATGCCGCGAAGAAGAATTCCGACATTGTCTCCGGCCTGGCCTTGATCCAATAATTTGCGGAACATTTCCACGCCAGTCACAACAGATTTTTGTGAGTCACGTAATCCGACTATCTCAACTTCTTCGTTGACCTTGATTACTCCAGTACTAATTCTTCCCGTCACCACAGTACCACGACCCTTAATCGAGAAAACATCTTCGATTGGCATTAAAAATGGCTTATCTAGGTCTCTGACAGGTTCAGGGATGTACTCATCAACTGCCTTCATTAGTTCCATGATCTGTTTTTGAGCGTCTGCATCACCTTCAAGAGCTTTGAGGGCGCTGACTCGCACAACTGGCGCCTCATCACCTTTATAACCATACTTGGTCAAAAGCTCTCTAACTTCCATTTCGACCAAATCGATTAACTCAGCATCGTCCACCATATCAACTTTATTGAGAGCTACCACAATCTTGGGCACGTTTACTTGTTTAGCCAACAAAATGTGTTCTCTGGTTTGAGGCATGGGACCATCAGTGGCTGCTACCACTAATATTGCTCCATCCATCTGGGCAGCACCAGTAATCATGTTTTTGATGTAATCAGCGTGTCCCGGAGCATCAATATGAGCATAGTGACGTTTTTCAGTTTCGTACTCAATGTGTGAAATATTGATTGTGACGCCGCGCGCTGCTTCTTCTGGGGCGTTGTCAATATCTGAGTACTGCATAGCTTTGTTGATATCACTAGGCAATAGTTTCGATAATGTGGTTGTAATTGCCGCAGTCAAAGTGGTTTTACCATGATCAACATGACCAATCGTACCAATATTGACATGAGGCTTGTTTCTTACATACTTTTTAGCGTCTGCCATATAGCTCCTTTTTTAATTAATAAGTACTAGGCTTTTCTTTCTTCGATAATTTTATCAGTAATATTCTTGGGCACAACATCATAGTGGCTAGGCAACATCACCGATGTTGCCCGTCCCTGAGACATACTCCTCAGGATTGTAACATAACCCTGCATTTCAGCCAAGGGCGCAAGTGCAGTAATGATCGTGACGTTGCCGCGATTGGTGGTACCCTGGATTTGGGCTCGTCTCGAGCCCAAATCACCTATTACATCACCCATAAACTCTTCAGGAGTCGAGACTTCGACTTTCATAATTGGCTCTATTAAAACTGGCTTAGCTTTGCTCACTGCATTTCGCATCGCCAACGAACCGGCCATTTTAAAAGATAGCTCGCTTGAATCAACTTCATGATACGAACCATCGTAAAGGCTGACTTGAATGTCAGACATGGGAAAACCAGCCAAGAATCCTCTTTCCAATGATTCTTTAATTCCTTTATTGGTTGGCTCAATGTACTCTTTGGGAATTGTGCCTCCAGTAATATCGTTGACAAACTCGTAACCAGTGCCACGATCTTTGGGAGAGATTCTAATCAGTACATGACCATACTGACCACGACCACCAGATTGCTTGATGTACTTGCCTTCTCCATCACTGGGCTGGGTAATGGTTTCACGATAAGCTACCTGTGGTTTACCCACATCGGCATCGACTTTAAACTCTCTTTTTAACCGATCAACAATAATTTCCAGATGTAACTCGCCCATTCCGCCGATCACTGTTTGACCAGTTTCATGATTTGATTTAATCTCAAAAGTTGGATCTTCTTCACCTAACTTGGCTAACGCCATACCCATTTTTTCTTGATCAGACTTGGTTTTTGGCTCAATTGCCAGATAAATCACTGGCTCGGCAAAGGTAATACCTTCCAAAATAATGGGCTTGGCTTCATCACATAAAGTATCGCCAGTTTTTGTATCTTTGAGTCCAACTATGGCAACAATCTCTCCCGCTCGCGCCTCTTTAATCTCTTCCCGTTGGTTGGCGTGCATCAACAAAAGTCTTCCCACTCTTTCTTTCTGTCGCCGAACTGGATTATAGACATAGCTTCCCGCGCTTAACACACCTGAGTAAACACGACAGTAGGTCAATTTTCCCACGTGCGGATCGGTTTGAATTTTAAAAGCCAGACCGGCAAAACTTTCCTCTGGTACTAGTTTCCTTATCAACTCTTCTTCGGTCTTGGGATGGGTACCAGTAATTTGATCAACGTCAACTGGTGAGGGTAAGTACTCAATCACGGCATCCAGCAGCAGCTGGATGCCGGTGTTTTTCAATGAAGAACCAGCATAAACCGGCACTAGTTTGTACTCAATTACAGCTTTGCGTAGCGCTTGCTTTAATTCAATCACTGAAATCTCTTGTTCGCTGAGAAATTTTTCCATCAAGACGTCGTCTGTTTCAGCAATTGCTTCAACCAGTTCAGCCCGCATTTTTTTCACTTCTTCCAAATATTCGGCAGGAATCTCTCTTTCTTCAGGCTCGGTCGCAGCGGCGTGATTTTCCCAAAATTGTGCTTTTTGCTCGAGAAGCTGAATTACTCCCTCGAATGAGTTCTCAGCTCCCATCGGCACCACCATCACCGCCGGCTTAACTCCAAACTTCATCTTAATATCTTCGATCACAGCTTTGAAATCAGCACCGAGTTTGTCCATTTTGTTAACAAAACAAATTCTCGGCACACTATACTTATCTGCCTGTCTCCAAACCGTCTCTGATTGTGACTGCACTCCCTCACTAGCATCGAGGACAGTAATCCCACCATCCAGCACCCGAAGCGAACGTTCTACCTCGGCGGTGAAATCAACGTGACCGGGAGTATCAATAATATTAAAGCGATATGTATCTTTAGCTAAATGAGTCTTGAAGTAAGGCTTCCAAAATGTGGTGGTAGCTGCTGAAACGATCGTAATTCCTCTTTCCTGCTCTTGTTCCATCCAATCCATAGTGGCAGCGCCTTCATGAACTTCGCCAATTTTGTAGGTTCTACCGGTGTAAAACAAAATTCTCTCAGTTGTGGTAGTTTTACCCGCATCGATGTGAGCAATGATACCAATATTGCGGATTCTCTCCAATGGAATATTATTTCTGTTATCTCCTACACCGATTTGTGACATATTTTTCCTTATTTTTTGAGCGAATAAGCTTAGCTCAAATCTTTCACTAACTCAATTTTACTTTACAAAATCTGAGTTATAAACTAACTCTTTACCATCTGAAATGAGCAAATGCCTTGTTAGACTCAGCCATGCGATGGGCAGTATTTTTGTGTTCTACTGCTCCACCCTGATCTTTGAGTGCATCTGTCATCTCGGCGGTCAATTTTTGCGCAAAGGTTTGGTACTGAGAGTTGGGACGTTTTCGCGCCTCTTGGATCAGCCAACGAAGCGCTAGAGCAAAAGCACGTTGCGGTCGTACGGGAGTTGGCACTTGATAAGCAGCTCCACCAATTCTCCTCGAACGTACTTCAACTTGAGGAGAAACTCTTCCCACAACTTCATCAAAAACTTCAAGGGCTTTTTTACCAGTGGTTTTTTCGAGACTTTCTAAAGCTTGATAAACTTGCTTTTGAGCGACACTTTTTTTGCCATCATGCATAACACTGTTAACCAATTTGGCTATCTTGGTTGAGTTATAGCGCGGGTCAGGCTGAACTTTTCTAGTAAATGTGCGTTTAATTCTCATATTCGGTCATTAATTACATTTATGCTGCTAATTTTGCACCATATTTACTACGAGATGTTTTTCTATTGGCCACACCGGCGCAATCAAACTTGCCACGGATAATGTGATACTTAACACCGGGAAGATCTTTGACCCTACCGCCTCTAACCATCACGATGCTGTGCTCAGCCAGTGAGTGACCTTCACCCATAATATAAGCCGTAACCTCCATTTTGTTGGACAACCTAACCCTGGCTACTTTTCTCAGGGCTGAGTTAGGTTTTTTTGGTGTCATAGTTTTCACCACGGTACAAACACCGCGTTTTTGGGCATTGGTAGTCGTGACAAAACGATTGGTTAACGAATTAAAGCTCTTTCTCAAAGCGGTTGCTTTAATTTTGTTGGGCTTCGCTTTGCGTCCGCCTTTTCTAATGAGTTGATTAACTGTTGGCATATGTGTTTAATCTTGTTTTCGTGGCTGTCAATTGTAACACAATCAAGGAAATAAATAACCAGAAAAACTAAATTTCAATTCTCGCCCTTTCATCCGAGGTTGGAATTAACCGACCAATAATGATATTTTCTTTCAAGCCCTCGAGGTGATCAATTAAACCCGCTGCCGCTGCATCAGTTAATACGTTCTTGGTGTGTTGGAATGAAGCTGCAGACAACCAAGAGTTGGTAAACAAGGAAGAGCGGGTGATCCCGAGCAGCATGATCTTGGCTGTGGCCGGCTGGCCACCTGCCGCGATACTACCTTCATTTTCATCAATGAATCGACCTTTTTCAACAATTTCTCCTGTCAAGAAATCTGTATCGCCCACTGACTCGATCTGCAACTTATCACTCATCTTGCGCACAATCACCTCAAAGTGCTTGTCGTTAATCGGAATTCCTTGTGATTCATACACAGCTTGAATAGCGTTAATCACTTGATTTTGTGCGATCAGTAAGCCTCGCAGGGTCATCAACTCATTAATATTCAAAGAGCCTTCGGTTAGTTGCTGACCCAAGTCAACCAACTGACCATCCTGAACTAGCAAATTGGCCTGCGCCGGCATCTCGAAGACAGAAGGAGGAAATGCTTTGTCCGATGGATTAATTGTTAAAACTTTTTGGCCTTCTTTCTGTGAAATTTTCAGTTTGCCACTCACGTCAGCCAAAATCGCGGCCGATTTTGGCACACGCATCTCAAACAACTCCTCAACACGAGGTAATCCCTGAGTCACGTCCAAACCAACAATTCCTCCAGAGTGCTTGACCCGCATGGTCAACTGAGTACCTGGCTCACCGATAGATTGAGCAGCAATGACTCCAACTGGTACACCTACTTCGACAATTTTTCTGGTGGAAAAATCCCAACCATAACACTTGGCACACATACCTTTGCGCAGCTCACAAGTCAAAGGTGAAAACACCGCTACTTGATCAACTCCAGCTTGACTAATTGTCTCGGCAATTTCTGGAGTAATTACATCTCCAGATTTAACCAAAATTTGGTTACCTTTTTTAACTGATTTAGCCGCTACTCTTCCAGATATTCGCAAGTGAAAAGACTCAACTCTTGGATTTCTCTCAATCACAACGTGCTTATCAGTCCCACAATCTTCGTGACGAATAATCACATCGTGTGCCACATCCACCAACCGGCGAGTTAAATATCCCGCATCAGCAGTTTTAATGGCTGAATCTGTCAAACCTTTTCTCGAACCCCTAGCTGAGGTCACGTACTCAAAGATTGATAGACCTTCTCTAAAGTTCGACTTGGTGGGCATCTCCACAATGTTACCCAATGGATCAACAACCAATCCTCTCATAGCTGCTAGTTGCTTGACTTGATCTTTGGAGGCACGGGTGCCTCCTGATTGAATCATAATTTTGACTACATTATCTTGATCGTATGAATCCCAAGTCTTTTCTGCGACTTCATCAGTAGTGTGCATCCAAAGATCAAAAACAGAGCGTTTACGCTCGTCATTGGAGATTAAACCATCCAAAAAATGTTCCTGAATAACTTCAGCTTTTTTGTTGGCACCCTCAATCATCTCGTCTTTTTCTGGAATGATGGCACAATCAGTAACTGAAACTGATAAACCAGACTCGGTTGCAGCTCTAAATCCAAGATCTTTAATCTCGTCAATCATTCTGGTGACCTCTTGCCACTCTTCTTGCTCAATCGCTTTGGTGACAATCTGTTTAATTTTGCCAGCATTGACCGCTTCATTAACAAACGAGAACGAACTGGGTAAAATATCATTGAACTGTAATCGTCCCACGGTCGTT
>DAOOPX010000052.1:0-6131 GCA_035388465.1 Candidatus Woesebacteria bacterium | reverse complement strand
GCAGTTGAGTGTACCCACTCAGCTGCCCCAAGCTCTGCCCAAACGGATAGTATCTTGTATATCGCGTCACAACTTGAGCGCTGTCACTCGCCATTAAGTTCAAGGCCGAGTGCCAATCAAGTTTTGACTCTGGTGAATACAATTTTTCCGGATTATTGAGTCGGTAGTAATGTGACTGATTGGCGATCATCAACTGGCCATATCGATCCAACACCACTCCTCTAATCAAGGGCTGCATTTGACGAAAAATTCGATTTTGTAAGCTCAAGTTGGAGAAACCCACACCGCCAAAAACTTGTAACTCTACTAATTTAACCAAAACTAAGCTGAACAAGAACACCAACATCAAAACTAATGTCTTGCTGCGCCGATTTCTCATTTGTACTGATGAATACTGCATTTAATCAAGTTCCCATTTTCTTCGAAATAACCTGATAAAAAAACTGGTGTGAACAACGCCGAAAACCAACAACAAGCTTACTAACAGTTTGAACAAGTACATCATCTCAATTGATTTTTGTATCAAGATTTCCATAACTATAGAAATTAGCACTGCAGTAAGTAGTAAGCTCCATCTCGATTTTTTTAAAATGAGGTAACTAAGTGAATAAACTCCATTGGCACAAACTAAAATTAAGATATTCCCCCACCACGGAATCATAGTTACACCAGAGATTAATAATGCCGCAATTAAAGTTAGTAGCAAATAACTAAATAAATTTGGTCGCGCATTTACCCTCCATAAATAATAGACAATGGCAAAGAAGGCTTGACCAAGTACTTGGTCAAGCCACAACAATATCACCAACCCAACCATACTGAGCATCGCTTTAATCATCCACTTAAACCATTGCGCTTGCATAACTTAGTCTTAATTGATTTCTACCGTCTCCAGTTCGCGAAACTCAACCGGCTGTTTCACTAAAGCAGTCTGTGACGGATCGCTTGGATCTCCCACGATTTTCTCAATAAACCCAATCAATAATCCTGGAGCAATCTCAATCTGTCCCACAGTCATCAATTTTTCGCCAATCGCTAGATTGAGCTTGTGCGGCACTTCTGTCATCAAAATATTTTTCCCGTCTCCCCTAATTAATCCTTGCACACCCGAATCACTAACTACCAAAATTGGCTGAGTGGTTGTCTCACGCAGCAACCTAACTCGACCAGCATAAGCTGAAGCTTGAGCAATAGTTCCCAACAACACGCCATTACTACTGACCATGCTGCCAATTGTTAAGGGAGATGACTCGTCTGCGGCGATTAATTGATAAGGATGGGACAGCACTCGTTTATCTTGAAGCTGATTACGTTGATTCAACGCCTGTTTAAGCAAGAAATTTTCTTGTTTGAGCTGCTTAAGCTCTTCTTCGGAACTAGTAAATGAAAAAGAAGGACGTTGAATTAGTTGCTGAGTGAAAACTCTGTGAAAACTAGCCTGCCAGCGCTGCAGCGCTGGCAGGCTATCAAGAAAATACACCATTATTACCAACACAATTCCAGATAAAAAAAAAGCAATGCTGCTGTTGTACCAAGTACCTGTTCTACTCATTCTTTTCCCTTATTTTCTTGCTCATACCAACTCTCCATTCCTAATAAATGCGCAAACTCAGCGTCATCTCCCTTCACCACTTTGATATTAGTAGTTGCACTCAGTTCGCTAGCCAACCCATCTAAATTTGCACCTCCACCTACCAACACCACTCGATTGTTCTCCCAACACTCTTTTTCTGAGTGACTCATTAATGCATATGCATCCATAAGCCAGGTGCTGAGAACTAAGATTTCCCTTTTGATTAAATCTTTAAACTCACTGGCTTGTAGGCGAACACTAGTTAGATTCCGACTCAAACCTTGTTTAACTTTAATTGATAACTGTCTTTCATTGTTTTTTAAGCTGAGTAAGTTCTGGAGAATATCTTGAGAAGTTTTCTCATCAACCAATAGATTCTCGCGCAGCAAAAATTGGTCCAACCTTTCTTGAACATTACTCATCCCCCAAGGAAACTCTTTTTGATAAACCGGCATACCATCAACAAACATTACCAATCTCGAGCTGCTCTCTCCTAAATCCAGACAGCTTGCTTGCGTCAAACGGTATTTTTTAGCCAAATACATAGCCAAAACGGTAGTTTGGGGCAGCAGCCACTGCTGGCTGCTGCCCAGCTCTCGCCAAAGCTTTTGCCACCTTTGGCGCTCCACTGAGCTCAAGCCCAGTCCCACATAACTTAATATTGGGCTTTTCTTGGGTAGACTAAAACCATTGAACTTTAAAATTCCAATGATATAGCTGACGTATTCTTTTAAATTAACTACATCATCAATTCGCGCTTGCCGAATCGGTCTTAATAAGTTCATTGTCGGACTAATCTCCAATTTTTTTGCCATTTCACCAATTACCACGATCTCGTTGGTTTGTATTTTCTTGGCATAAAAACTGGGTTCAACAAAAATCAGTTTGCCGCGATAAAATATTCTTGTCATTGATGAACCAAGATCAAGAACAACTGGGTTTATTTGAGAATGGCGTAAAAAACGCATACCTTAATTGTACCGTAACAAAGATCAGGAGTTATAGCCGCGGACTAATCAGGCTAAAGCATTCAAGGTCTGACCAGTGCTCAACCACTTTTCCTGACTGATCAAAGCGTCCGCTTTATCTAGTTCAGCAAGTTTATCTGTTTGGGTAGCAAATTTCTCCCTGAGACTGATGACTCTTTCTTTGACCAAGTCAGCTTTTAGTTTTATTGCTTTTTCCAACATCAAGTTTTCTAAATCAGGAATTAATTTTTCCAAATAAACAATCACTTCTTCTTGCTCTGCTAAAGGCTTTTTCTGATCTACTTGATACTGTTGCTTTAATTCTTGGTACTCCAGATCAGTCAACAACAGCTCTACATCGTGTTCCAAAAAATCTTCCCAAATTACTTGTTGAAGTTCAGATAAAAACTGATCTTTTTGCTCTTGAGTACTGTCTTCAATTCCTAGTAAATGAAAAATGTTTTGATCCTCAAGCGCTTCTGAACTTGATTTAATTGGTGGTATCGGTTGCGAGCTTAAATCAGGAGAATCTTGGATAGTGGAGACCGGCTCTGCCACTTGACCATTTGTTGAGTCAGGTTCGGCTGTTGAGTCGAGTGAGCTCTGCACCATGGTTGGATCAACTTGCTTATCATGCAAAGCCTGATCAATTTCTGCAAGTAACTCTTCAGATGACTTAGGAGTTTGGGAATCAACTTCCACGACTGGAGTCACCGGAGGTACTGGAGGTATTGGGTTCGCAGGAGCTGGAGACGCTGGTGGAGCACCTAACTCGGTTGCCTCATCTGCAGTTTTAGTTGGCTGCTCAACTGGGTAATCAGCTACCACGTCATCTGTTACTGGAAAAACGTCAGCTGGTTGAGCCGAAATGATTGACCCCGAAGGTATTATCGGCTCAACAACATTACTTGGTTCTGGCGGGGTAGCTTGATCTGGTTCTGCAGTAGGTTGAACATCAGTATCTTCAAACATCTTGGCCAAATCGTCCAAAGCTTTTTGGGGATCAACTTTTTCTGAAACAAACGGTTGATCACTTGTTGTTAGACTTGACTGAGATGTATCTTGAGAAACTGGAGACGGAGCGGCAGGATCCGAAACCACAGGAGAAGGAACCAATCCAGTGGGTTGAACATTGGGAGCTGGTGACACCGAAGGTGCTTGAGGCGCTGGAGGCACTGGAGGTGCCGAAGGAACTGGAGGTGCCGAAGGCACCAAAGGCGCCGACGGCGGTGTGTAAGCATCAACATAAGATGTCTGGGGCGGAACTCCTGCTGAGGGAGAAACTTGATTGGGTTGAGTGGGTTGGGCAGTTTGATCTTGCATATTTATTATCTTAACAAAATTTATACAAGCACTACTATACCAAATCTTAACTCAATGCAATACTATGGAATATTACAAGCAGTTTAGCCTAATATCCTCATGCACCAATCAGCTACTCAACCTACCGTGATCGAAACATGGGACAAACGGTTACTCCATGGATACTTTGCCGTTATCCTTGCTGGTATCGTCATTACTCCATTAATTTTCTCCTTAAATAACCAAGAGCTTTTTGAGTTCCCCAAAATGTTGGTTGTTTATGTAGTCAGCGCGCTAGCCACAACCTTGTGGCTAGCGCGCATGATTCTCAAAAAATCTTGGATTTTGCCGGCTTCAGCGCTGAACTTACCCATGCTTTTTTTCGTTTTTACTCAACTTCTTTCCACAGCTTTCTCAATTCATCCCTACACCTCAATTTTCGGCTACTACACGCGCTTTCATGGTGGCGTAATTTCAACAGTGAGCTATTTTTTAATTTTTTTAAGTTTAGCGGGTAACTTGAGCCATTTACAAAATGAGTTCAGTATAAAAGCGCAAAAAGTGGTGCACTTTTTGCTAATAACTCTTGTCTCAATTGGGGTAATAGCTGCGCTCTATGCCATTCCAGAAAAATTTGGTCACTCTTTTAGTTGTATTTTAACTAACGAGTTCACTACCGAGTGCTGGAAAGAAAGCACCAATCCCAAATACCGGATTTTTGGTACATTCGGCCAGCCCAACTGGCTGGCCGCCTTTCTCATTACCCTCTGGCCTCTCACCCTCCTGCCAATTATCAACTTTTCGCATGACAAGAAAACTAACCGTTGGTTTTTCTTAAGCATACTTGCTGCGGTGATTTATCTATGGGCAGTGTGGCTAACTGACTCTCGCTCAGGGATACTAGGCTTGATCGGCGGATTTGTGGCTTTGATGTTTTTTCTCACTCTAGCTAGAGCAAATATATCGTCCAAGCTGCGAAAAATCGCCATAGTTGTGGTTATTGCTGTGTCTATTGCCGGTGGCATGCTTGGCTGGCAGTGGTGGCAAAAAAGCCAAGATCTACAACCAGCTATTGGTGGCAGTGATTCTGGGGCAATTCGTCGAGTTGTTTGGCAGGGGGCATATAAAGTGTGGCAAAAGTACTGGCTGATTGGTTCGGGACCAGAAACTTTTGCCTACAGTTACTATCAATTCAGACCTCAAGCTCATAACTTACTGTCAGAATGGGATTTTCTTTATAACAAAGCTCACAATGAGTGGCTTAATTACTTGGCAAATACAGGCATTCTCGGATTTGGCACATTTGTTTGGTTTCACCTAACCGTTTTTTATATTGGAATTAAAATTATTACTGCCAAGAATAAACAACCGCAGGCACAGACACACAAATATCTGGTCGCCGCCATTTTGGCAGGCGTCATTAGTCTGCAGATTAGTAATTTCTTTGGTTTTTCTACGGTCGCAGTGACACTTGTCGAGTTTGTCTTGCTGGGCTTGCTGGTTTGGCTGGAGCATCAATCAGCCAAACCAGCAAGCCAACTACCCATCACAACCAAAATAAATAACAAACATAGTGGTCTGGGATTAAACTTGAAACAAAAAATAGCATTAATCTTCTTGGTTGTGATTTGCGGCTTAATCTGTCGAACAATCTGGTCAATTTGGCGCGCAGATCTTGAATATACTCGCGGTATAGATCTACTGACACAAGGTTACTTGGAGCAAGGCTCGACTCAGTTGATTAACGCTATCAACCGTCGACCACAAGAAGCGCTCTTTTACGACGGTTTGGCAGAACAGTACTCGATTTACACCCAATCACTCCTCGAACAAAACGATGAGCAGGCTGCTCGCGAGTTGGCTAACGGTGCTTTAGCTACCAGTGAGATGAGTCTCAAACTCAATCCCAGGCATCTCAATTTTTATAAAACCCGCATCCGAGTTCTCAGCCGAGTTTCAACTCTCAACTCCGACGCTTTAACTCAAGCACTGAAGTATGCCCAAACCGCTCATGAGCTCGCTCCAACTGATGCCAGATTGCTTTACAATCAGGCTAAAATTGAGTTATTTTTGGGACAATCGGAAGCAGGAATAGCAAATTTAATCAACGCATTGATTTTGAAACCAAACTATCCAGATCCAAGATTTGATCTAGCAGATTGGTACTTTAATCATGACCAACTTGATTTGGCTAGAGATCAATACCAATACATTCTTGACAATCTCAATGCAGAAGATGCTACTTCACTTGAAAGACTTGAGGAAATCACTGCAAAGACAAGTGGTTT
>DAOOPX010000051.1:0-6429 GCA_035388465.1 Candidatus Woesebacteria bacterium | reverse complement strand
GTGGTAATTGGCACGGCCAAGATGAGACCAATGCTGCCGACGAGGGTGCGCACCACCTCGTCGGCAATCAGTTCGTAATTGAATATTTCACTAATTGGCCGAGGATTATTGACAAATAGCAACAATAACGGCAAGCTAGCGCCGGTATAGACCAAAACCAGCGTGTTGACCATCGAAGCTATGTGGTCCTGACCAACTCCCATGGCGCGCCGGTAAAGCTCACCAATTCCGAGTTTAGGGTTGGCAGACTTGAGCTCAAACACAATTGCCGATTGGGACACAGTAATATCATCAAGCACGCCCAGCACACCAATGATAATTCCGGCCAACAGTAGTCCCTGCATGTTAATTGCTTGGTCACTCTCAAAACTGAGGAAGCCAGCTTCTTCAGTCGAAAAGCCAGTCAGTTTGGCTGCCTGGACAAATGTAATGGCGAGTAACCCAGTAATGACGAGGGCGATCAGCGTACCGCTGATCGCCACCAAAGTTTTTTTGTTCACTCCGTGCGAGAGAAAAAATGTGGCGGGCAATACAACCATCGAGCCCAAAATTGCAATTAAGACCGGATTATCTCCAGACAAGATGCGGGGCAAAACAAACATAAAGATGACTGCGAAAGAAATCACCATGCCCAACACCGAAAACACTCCTCTTTTACGAGCAATAATCAACGTCAAAACCAAAAATATTACTAACAAACCAATCAGGGCGTCCCGTCGCACATAATCAGAAATATAAAACAATTTTCCTCCAGCGTTATCTTGGGTAAAACTGACCATCACCTGATCGCCAACTTGATAAGTTGGCGCATTTGGTACCCCCAAATCACCAGTTTCGATAGTAAGCGTTTCTCCAGCGAGAGAGCCCTTGGTGACCAAAAGCTCCAGTTTTTGCGACAAAACATACTGCTCAGATCCTGGCAACAAAGATTTGGTTTCGTCAAAAATCTGAGTCACTTTCGCCTCAAGCATCTCTTCAGTCAATAATTCTGGGTTAAGCGCCTCAGCTTGGGCCTCAGCTAACACTTCATCTGAAAAATTTTCAGTTAAATTAGTTTCTTCAATAAGTTCTTCAGTGGGCAGCTGGGCATACGCCCAGCTGCCCACCCCACTCAAGAAAAAACTGCCAAAAACCACAAAAACTAGAAAAATATTTTTCTTCATATTTTTCGCCATTTTTTAATTAAACTTATTTAACCTGCTTTTCCAAACGGATTGCCTTACCGGTGATCAGAGCGTCGGCCACTTTTCGATTAGCTTTAGCTAAAATTCTAGCGAATGTAGCTTGAGAAATCTGCATCTGCTCTGCGGCCTCAGTCTGCATCAGTCCATCCACTTCATATAATTTGAGAGCTTCGAGCTCATCTGGCATTAGTACCACCTCCGCAAGTTGCCGCAGGGGTACCCCTCGCGGTTTGAAGTACTCTACGCTCGGGCTAAAGCGCAGCATTCTTGGCGTAATTGGACGCGTCATCTCTTATCCTCTTTAGCCAGATTCTAAGGTTATTTGTCCAAGCTGGCAAGCTCAGTTTCTAAGTCTTCCAACTCTTCTTTGAGGGCGTCTCTGTACTCTTCTAGAGCCAGCTTTCGGGCAGCTGGATCCTGTGGTTGATTACCCCAGAAGTATCGACACAGCCCACGTCCTTGACCCTGACCTTGGCCCTGACCTTGGCCAAAACCGCGTCTCGCTCCTTGTCTCCAACCCATACCCATTCCGCATGGACCTAGTCCTCTACCTGTCATCGGTCCAGCTCCTTGTGGACCAGTTTGATCAAATCTTGGCATAATGCCTCCTTTCAATAATATGAATACTTATTCATTATAATACCCATCGCTTCCTTTGTCAACTCAGATTGAGCAATCAGGCAAATTTGCTTTACAATCACTCTCAGTGAAATATTTGACACAATCAGTCGCTAATAACTTAATAATTATTTTGACAGTTCTGTTTACCGTCGTCACGTCTTGGTTTATGTATTTCTTGGTGTTTGGTGAGAGTACGATCGGCATCGATGATGCTAACATCTTTAAAGTTTATGCCCGTAACCTGGCGGATGGACATGGGTTTGTGTACAACCCAGGTGGCGAGCGTGTAGAAGGTTTTTCTTCTTTTCTCTACACGCTCGCCATCGCCGGCGTTTATAAATTAACTGGTAATTTTGACGCCCCAGTGTTATTTCTCAACTTGTTGTTCCTGTGTCTTATCACCTTACTAACTTTAAGCATCACAACTAAGGCTGTCAGCCCGCATTTTAATATTTCTGACAAACCAAGTAATTATTGGCGGGTCGGTTTCTTAACTGTAATTTTAATCATCCTTAATCCCTATTTTGTGCTCTGGACCAGTATCTCCCAAATGGATACCGGCTTGTGGACCTTAATGATTTTGTTAAATGTCTGGTTGCTACAAAAAACAAGCTCAAATCCCTCAAATATATTAAATATACTTGGAAGCGTCATAGCTATTTGTATGTTAATTTTTACTAGACCAGAGGGAATTGCCCTTGGACTAGTGCTGATCTTTCTCCACTGTTTAACAATTATCCGTTCAAACATCAAACAAACAGAAAAAATCATTTACTCCATTGGTATATTTTTGATTCCACTTCTGTTCACTCTCACCCTAACATATTTCCGACTTGAATATTTTGGTTGGCCACTGCCCAATACTTACTATGCCAAAGTATCTCCAGATATTATTTATCGGCTTGGAGAAGGAATTCGATATTTTTACATTTACATCACCAACAATCTCTTTATCTTGCCAATATTAATGGTAATTCTTCACTCATTAGCGCAACAACTTCATTTGATAAAAACTAGTAACAAAAAAAATTGGCTGGCAATCGATATTGCCAACATTTCTGGGTTGCTGAGTTTACTCTACATAGCTGGTGTAATTATCAAAGGCGGCGATCACTTCGCCGGCGGGCGTTTTTTTCAACCTGTTTGGCCACTATTGGTAATTTTCGTAGTTACCAAGCTTTTTAACTATTATCTAAAAGATAAAATTAAATCCTGGACAACTGAAGTTTGGATCAAGTTTTTCCTCTTAACTGCTGCCATCTTAATCATCGGTCACTTACCAACGCAACTCCGAACTTTACAAAGATTTGGCAATTTTCACTATGAGCTGTGGATCCCTGAGTCAGGTCGGGAGACAGGTGCGTTGCTCAACCAAATGTTCTCTGATAATGATCGTCAGCCAACTATTGGGGTAATTACTGCGGGAGGTATTGCGCTGACCTACCAAGGTGAAGTTTATGACTTACTAGGACTGAATGATACTAGTATTGCCCATGATGGTGGTCAGCGCAAAGGTATGACTAATCACGCCTCGCTCAATCCTGAATTAGTTCTCAAAGAATCTCCTGAGATTCTCATGCCTCAAGTCACTAATTTTCAATTGTTAAACCAGGTTGACTCACCTAAGGAATTATTACTTCATAACTACTTATTTGCCCAACAACTCCTGCAGAATCAATTAGTTAGGGATCAGTATCGTTTGGCTTGGTTATCTCCAACCAAGATCAATCCTAATCTCGAACAAAGTATCGAAGGTGTAGTTGTGCTTGGGGAAAACCAGTGGCTTGATTTAATCAAACAACATAATCAGGTGCAAGTTATCGAGCTGGAATAAATTTATTAAAATATATAACTTTTTTACCAGCACCACCAAAGAAAACAGTGTTTTTTGAGTAACGTTTCTGTCGGCAGTGAAATAGGAGTTGGAGAAAGTTGAGGAATATTTAATTTCTCATCAACAACAGGATGATCTGATTGCTCGGCGTTGCTGGCTTGAAAAGCAGGCTGGGTAGTTGCAGATAACAATGTTGCTTGTTGTGAAGGCGCACGCCAATAGCGAAAGCTAGGTACCCCCGCTGCCCAACCAAACGCAGCTGTTTTAACTTCGAGAATATTACCCCACTCTCCTGGGGCACACTCGTTGTGCGCGCGTACTTTAAAGAAATATGTTGTGTTTGGTCGGAGATAAAAAACTGTGTGTGATTGAACCCCTTCCCTATTTAATTTAACTAACTCCCCATGCTCTTCAGCATTGGCTTTAGTTGAGAAACTAATGTAGTATTCGGTGGTGGAACTAGAAGGAGTAAAAAATAAAGTTGCTGTCTGAGAACCAGGAATAATCTGGAACAGATCGGGTATGTCCACTGGTGAAATTGCTGAACACGTTTGAGGACTTGGCTCATTTGAATCTTGATCAGGATCTTCCGACTCAGTATTCGCTGGAGTGCTCGTTGCATAAGGTGTCGGCTGAACAGATGGCGTTGGTGTATTCGCTGGGGTATTTGTCGGGATAGGCGTTGGTGAGTGAGTGGGTGTAGATGTGGGTGTAATAGTTGGAGTCGAAGTTGGAGTTGGAGTATTTGTTGGAGTACTGGTGGGGGTTAATGTTGGGGTGAGCGTTGGAGTCGGGGTGGGAGTCGACGTGGGAATGGGGTTGTCAATTACCACACTTGAGCTATTAGTAGTATCCTGATAGCGCTGATCTAAGTTGTCAGCATCGATGGTGAAACTAACTAAGCCATTGGGGTCGGTATCCTCCACTACAAATGTTGCTTGATGATTGTTGATGTTGTTACTCAAAACAACATCATTCACCGATTCACCATTGGCATAAAACGCTACTGCCGGATTAGTAAGCTCTCCCGTTGAGGTGAAACTTAAGGTAACGGTGTCTCCGGTTAAGGCTGTGGTTGAATCAGCATTGTCTGAGACAATCGAAATACTCGACAAAGAGTAGATTGGAGCTGAGTTACTCACGGTGAAAGTATCGCCCAAATTGAAATCAGTACACAGTTGAGGATCAGCATCGTCACATACTTCTCCAACCAAGGTGTATAAACCATTGTCAGTTGCATCCGTTGGCCAAATTAAACTAGTTGTGCCACTGGCAGTCGCCAGTGGCCAACTTTCTTGTAAATCAGCGGAATACAAAGTAATGTTGTAGCTAATTAGATCTTCAGAATTCGGATCAGTGGCAGGCGACCAACTAACAGTAATATCGCCAGCATAAGTCCCTCCAACCTTAGGAGAAGTAAAGCTGGTAGCGTTGGGTGGTAAATTGGGAATTTCGTTAAAGTAAAACGTTTGTTCTAAACTTGCCAACTCACCTGCTTTGGCCACTAGCTTAACTCCGTCTCTTATCCCGCCGATCTCAGCTCGGCGGGCAGCGTGAATATGAACATCGGGACAACCAACTTGCGAGGTGGTTGTCCAACCAGCTTGAGCGCCTCTCAACCAACGACTAGTAACCGTACATGAATTGGTGTGGTAGCGCAAATCCCAACCACGATTATTATTTGGTGAGTTATTGTAAATAATCACCCAAAAATCGCCAGTAATGTTTAAATTTTTAGTTCCTATTAGACCACCAACCCCAGTAGTCAGAGGAACTAGGTAATGCGAACTATTGGCGGTATGAGTGTGATGAGGAAGAGTAGTTGCTGTAAACGCTCCCACTTGCTCAACTTGGGCACTGGAGCGCCAATCAGAATTAAAAGTATCAAGATTTTTATCAACTAGGAACACCTGGAGATCAGCTGAGTTAGCCGCCCTGGGATCAACATTCAACTCAATCCAAAAACTCATCCCCTCGGTCATAGTGAAAGGATTATTAAAGTGAAGTAGCTGATAACTATTACGCTGCACAATGGTGTTTAACGGTGAGTTATACCAAGTAACTTCTGACGGCACAAAAAAAATTTCAGGATAAATATAGTCAGGATAAATATTTGTTTTTTGCCACTGTCCCTCTCCAATGTTGTCCATAGTAAATGTTAACGTTTCTGAGTCAGGAGTACCATCGGCATAAAAATCCCAAGGGTCTTCATCTCCCTCGCCATTGAGTCCACTGATATCAATACTCATTGGATCTGATGAAGAGTAATTCCCAACAGTGACGGTAGCTGTATAAGGTGAAAAAAGGGAAACGTCTAGATCCGGACTCAAAGTAATCTCGGTAATAGCCGGAGTCGGTGAAACTTGAGCGGAAACAGTGGCTGGGCTGGCCAGCAGGCCAGCCCAGCCCACCGCCATAGCAAACAGTAAGAATAATAATTCTAATCGAGACATACGTTTACTCACTATATCGTAAACTTGATTGTAAATAAACAGACCAAATTGCGAAAACTGAGGTGGATACATTCCAATTAACTAATTCATATTAAATAACAAGCCGGCGGGCTGAATCTCAGCCCGCCGGCGCAATTTCCTTACCCTTTTTTCTCAACCTGAACCTAGCGGATCACTTCGATCCCACTAGCGGTGTGAGACACGGTCACACGATTATTGGTCGCACTACGTGAAGCCACATAACCTGTGTCCCAATCTGCATCGGCACAGTTAGCCGGTTGGATTGGCTTGGTGTTGAGAGTTGGATCGGTTGGCAGTGCAGCCATATAAATAGGAA
>DAOOPX010000050.1:0-6494 GCA_035388465.1 Candidatus Woesebacteria bacterium | reverse complement strand
GTAAGCCGATTCGCGGTATGCAGAATCGGCCGTCTTCAGGACCGAAGCCGCTGATGAATGCGATCATGAGGCTATCTACAATTAAGGGGGCGCACCTCAGTCCTTGGAAACAAGCTATCTTTGTTGATCATTACTTGGCAGAGTGCGTACTGGTGGGTGGCGCGCGCCGCAGCGCGCGCATCGCTACCAAAGTTTGGACTGATCCCGAGATTTTTGATTTTATCCAGATTAAAAGAGGTGGGTTCCTGTGGAGTGCCAACAACTCAGTGGCCGTTGATGACAAGTTTTGGAAACAACGCAGCCAGCACTCTCGCAAAGTTTTACACGCTATTCTTGACGCCAGTTACCACGATGGTACTGGTGAGCCTGGGTTTATTAACCAACACTTACTTGTACAAAACGACGATGGGTACGAAGGATATCAAGATGGCAAGTACGCCGAAGGTTTGAAGTATAAACCTCTTCCACGCACTGAAAAACTCCTCGCTCATTTGGCTCGCAACGCCGAGGCCAAAATTTATCAGCAGATTCCCAATCCTTGTGGTGAGATAAGTCTTAATATGCTCGGTGGCTACTGTGTCATCGGTGACGTGGTTCCTTATTACTGTCCCGATTTAGACGCCGCTGAAGAGGCGTTCCGCGCTGTTACCCGAGCTTTGATCCGCGTCAATACCATGGATTGTCTGTACAATCGTGAAGTGAAACGGACTAACCGAATCGGAGTAGGCATGACTGGAATTCACGAGTATGGCTGGAACATGTTTGGTTACAATTTTTATGACTTGATTAACGAAGAAAAATCTCAGGATTTCTGGCTGAGTCTGGCCCGATATAAAAGGGCAGTCCTTGACGAAGCAACCAAATATTCGCAAAAATTGGGTGTAGTGATCCCCCACACCAACACCACCATCAAGCCCTCAGGCACGATTAGCAAACTATTTGCCTTAACCGAAGGGGCGCACTTGCCTAGCATGCGCGAGTACATTCGCTGGGTGCAGTACAGGAGCGACGATCCCCAGGTGAAAAAATATCAAGACAAGGGCTATCCAGTTAAAGAGCTACGCTCGTACGAAGGCTCAACTGCGGTTGGGTTTCCCACCCAACCGCTCATCTGTCGCATTGGTATGAATGGCGAGCTGGTTACCGCTGCCGAAGCCACCCCAGAAGAGCAGTACAAATGGCTGATGCTTCTGGAGAAGTACTGGATCGTTGGCGTCGACGAGCAGGGTAACCCACTCGAAGACACTGGTAACCAAGTCAGTTACACTCTCAAGTATGATCCAGAAAAAGTTAGTTTCGAGCAGTTCACCGAGATGGTGCAGAAATACCAATCCAAGGTGAAGTGTTGTAGCGTCATGCCGCAGCAAGACGCCACCGCCTATGAGTACCAGCCCGAGCAGCCAGTGACGATTAGCGAGTTCATGCGGGTGATCGACGAGATTGAAAAAGACGAAGATCTATTCGAAGACATTGATTACGAGCACCTCAAGTGCGAATCTGGCGCGTGTCCGATCTAGCATCGGCCCGCGCCCGATGTGAATATTGCGTCGATTTTTCTCGATTGTGATAAAATACGGCATATTGTATGTGGGATATGTGCGTGTAAGTTTGCCTCAAGATCAAGGCAAACTGATGGCAGAAATTAGAAAAGGAAACATATGACTGAAGCTGAAAGAAAACAATCCGAACCAGCTTTGCCAGTATCCGAACCGCCTTTAGTTGAATTTCCCGAAATTGAGTTACCTAGCGAAGACTTGGCGCAAAATGGACTTTCAGGCAGAGTCGAGGTGACAGAAGTTGCAGCACCACTCGCGCCAGCAGAAGATATCGATCCAGCCGCCGCCGCGGCTGAACCAGATCTCGCGCCTCCTGTAGCTAGCTTACCCGAAAAAGAATTTGTCGATGCTGACTCTAATCAGCCCGCTGAGGCAGAGCCAATCTTAGATGAGGATGCACTCCTCATGGAATTTGCTGAAAGCTATGGTTATCCCGACGCCGATCTTGATGATCTACGCTGTATTCGTCCGCTCCTCCAAGAGCGTGACACCGAAAACGGAACACGTTTACGTTTACAGGAAGCGACAGCAAAAATTTCATTTGACCAAAAGAGTGGCCGATTGGTAAGTATCACCTTTTATAAAGATGAATTGCCCAAAGGACTTCGTCTTCCGAAAAATCTGCTAGTTTTCGAAGTTCCAAACATTTCGCATTGGCCAGCAGGTTTGGTTTTGCCAGAAACTCTTTTTACTTTAAAAATTAGCAGATTGAAGCATTGGCCAGAAGGTCTCAAAGCGCCCGAACAGTTGGCGATGCTGGTCGTGAAAGATGTCTCATATAATCTAAAACATGACCCTCTTTTTGACATTCCAGGACTTCTCAATCCCCCCAATGATAAATTTGGGTTACCTAAGGCTAAGCCAGCTGCGTCTGTGGTAGTTGTGCCTAAAGATGGGTTAGGAGCTGTTGTTCCTGAGGCGGAGGCAGGTTTAGTGATGAGTAAGGAGGCTAAAAGTCTTCGGGATCGGATCAGAGATGCTTTGGCACAATTAAAAGTACCTCGCTTTAACAACATTTTATCACCCGCTGACCGACGAGCGGCAGAGTCTTCGCCCCAGTCAAACCAAGGGGGGGGTATTGAGTATGGTGTGTCATTAATAGAGCTTAAAGTAAGTCAGTTGAAGGCTGGAGATGTTGTCAAAGTTTGGTTTGGAAGTAATGGTCGGGCAAGAAAAAACCCTGATTACATATTTACTGTGCTTCCATCTCCGACAGGCAGCGAAGTGCCAAATGACGCAGTGCCTGTATCATGCGAAAGAGTTGGTGAAAAACTATCATTACCTGATTTGAGCGTTGGTAAAGAATTGGTTGTTGAAGTAGATGGAGAACAAAAATGGTTAGAGGGCGTAATATATTCTGATAGAAAAGTTACCAGAATACAGGTTAATACTGGAGACAATAGTACTAAGCCATCCAGTGGACCACGGAACGAAGTCGGACGCATTTTTAGGCAGGCAGATCAAGAAGGAGTTGACGGTGTCTCTGGTCAACAGGAATTGCCTGCACAATTAGTGGAAGCGAAAGCAGCTGATGATTTAGCTCCAGTGAAGTTTCCACCCGTTCTAGAAGTCGCACCTCCAGCGGATTCTGGTGTTCGAGAGGTTGCAGAAGAGTCCGCTCGTGCCGAGCGGGCGCCATATCCTTATTATGATCAGCTAGTCAATGCAGTTGATCTAAGCAAAATAAGCGCAGGCGACGTGATTCATATTATGTCAACCTCCAAATACGATTCTTCAGTTGCCTTCGAAGCATTTAGAGTCGTTTCTCGTGAGGGTGTTGACGCGGCAAATTATCGCCCAGCAATACTCGTTGTAGAGCGCATTCTCTCTCCCATTGATAAAATTCTTTCAAGTTTAAGAAGGGACAAAAAAGCAGAATGGCGGTTTGGAGATGACGAGTTAAAGGTTGGTCAGGAAATTGTTCCTAGTGTTGCTGGAGTGATTGACCGATTGATGGTGGCAAAAGAAGATAAGAGGCAGGAGTTTAAGAAAATGACCTATGCAAGCCAAATTGAGCACGACGTGCTTTTATCAGAAATTGATACTCGCCACTTGCGCCCAGGTGATTATGTGCATGTGCTGACTAAGAGTAGAAGTAGATATGTGATTAAAGTGACTGAGGTTACAGAAGACGGGGTTAATGTAATTTTAATCTCGGGACCGAGTATGGCAGTGGGCAAAACCGGCAAACTTTCTAATGGGATAGTTGATGGTGATCAAGTACGCACTGGAGATTCCACATTAGTAGTTAATACATCCGGAATGGCTATTGATGGAGGTGATGGAGATAGAGATAAATTTGCAACTAGCGTTCTACAAAAAATGCTTGTTTGCAGAAATTCAGACACAAGTGTGTTTAATCAACTATTCGTGGATGCGGCTGATGGCGCGGCTGCAGCCGCGCCAACGCCAGAACCCGCAGCAGAACCAGTGTCAGCGGTAGCTCCAGCTCCAGAAGCTGCGCAGCCAGCAGATGTACCAGAGACCACATCTCCATCAGCAGAGGTTAAAGGATTTGAATACACAGATTGGGAAGAGAAGCAGGATGTGGTGCGCAAATTGCGGACGTTGAAGGTGGGAGATAAACTGACTTGGAAGCTGGTGGGAAGTAAAGAAACTAATGAAAAAGAGGTGACTGTACTCCAATTTAAAATGGACAAAGGGTTTGGAGAACTAGAAGATTTTGATCCAGATAAACACAATCTTGAAGATGCGATTGCGTTCTTTGATAAAGATCAACGTCCTTTAGCTATCTCGCGCCTACTCTATTTTGCCGCGCGAGGAATAATTACCGAAGTTACCACGGCAGGTGATCGCGATCTCACTGGAGTATCGGGCATTGTTCCCATCAGCTGGCCAGAAGAGTCTGAGAAAAAGTCTTCATCACCTACTGATGGTGATTATCCCTGGCAGCGCGGGCTCTCTAGATCAAAAGAGGAGACACCACCAAGAACAGAGGCTGAAATGGTTATGGCAGAAGTGTCGGCAGCCGAGGTGGATGATGACAGTGAGGAGCAAGCCGATCGGACGCCGATTTCTACACGTATTAAAGGACTAGTTGATTCAGCAAAACAATGGTTGCAGCGGAGTCGCGAGGCGGCTGCAAGCCAGGAAGATATTATTTCTGCACGGCCGGTAGAAGTGATCGTCCCACCAGTAGCTACTCCCTATATTGATCAGGCCCAAAAATATTTCTCTTCTGATCCAGAAGCGGGCGATGAGAGTGAAACCATAGCAACTAATCCTGCTAGAGCTGTCGAAGAGTTGTTTACTTATCTAGAGGGTATTCATACTGATCCAAGGGAGCTTTCTGCAGATGAAGTTAAATATCATTTATATCAAATACCAAGAATGATTCAGCGGATTGTGGCAACAAAAGATTGTTTGGTGGGATTAGTCACATTTAGGACTTGGGTAGACCAGAAGAAAGTATCCCTTCCACCCGAAACCCCAGAAGGTTTTGCTGATTTACAGGCTTTTATTGAAAATTCGTATAGCGCCGGAAATTTGATGGATAATTTCAACATTGAAGAACTCAAAGGGCTATTGCAATATTACATGATTTCGCTAAATGAAAATAAGAGGTCTTTGATTACAACGACCGATCCTGTCCGACAAAGACAAGAATTAGCCCAAAAAATGGAGCTTCATCGAAAGAAGATAGCTCTAATCGCTTTGGCGATTATTAGTAAAGAATAAAGAAGGAAAATATGGCAATTGGTGAAGCTGGAAGAAGAACAATAAAAGAAGCTGCTAAAGAAATGCACGAAGCAGGATTGGGAGATAGAAAAGTGGTCGACGAATTTCAAGTATTAACCAACGTTGGTGGGGATAGAATTGATGAGCTATTGATTGAAGATCTAGGTGAATCCAAAGCTCCTGCTGAAAAGAAATCACCTCGTAATTCCTTAGAAAAATTTGGAATAGAGGAAAAGGAAAAAAATGATGAAATCTTTAGAGCAATTTTCAAAGTTTTTGATCAAACAAAAACAAAACTTGTTCAAGAACTTACTTCACTAAGTGGTTCTGACGATGACAGGAAAAAAAACAAGCGGCGAATTGCTGACTTGGAATCAAGCTTAAATCGTCTGTTGCGCTTACGCAATGAGGCGCTTGATAGGTTGGGAAAACTTGAAATATCAAGCACAATGCTTTCGTCAACAGACCTGGATCGATTGTATCAAGCGCTAAAAGTCTTTAGTTTGGTTGATGAGAATAGAGTGTTACAGCTTGGAGATGGTGGTTTTAAATCACAACATTTAATTACGGCAGAGCATCAATTGCTCACTGCAGAGTTGACCAGAGATACTAAAGGTAAGTTGCTCTCAATGTTAGCTGGATCTGTGATTCCTATTGGAGTTGCTGCATTATCTCCTCAGATCGGTGGTGAGATAAGAATGGCAAGCCGATATGCTGGTTTGGTGCCGATAGCTATAGGAACGATATCTTGGGCGGCGTGGGACATTGGTCAGCTGTTAACTCAATTTGAGAAAACTTCAGCTGCGGGGGATTGGTTGGTGAAAAAATCTGCTAAGGTATTCGGAGATATGGTTGGGAGTAAGTGGCGTGGACGTGCTACGGCTGCTGCGGTTGGGGCGCTAATGGGAGGATTGGTTGATGGATATACCCACACTTCTTCAAATATACATAGTTTATTTGAGCAGGATGATATACCAGCGGCAATAACAACTGCAACTCCGGAGATATCCACCGCAACCGTAGCAACCGCTACAGTCACTGCTATTGGTACACCAACCGAAGCGCAACCGCCAGTGGGTTCACCAGGAATGAGTATCGTAGGGTCTCCAGTTGAAAATGGTGATGGCTTTAAAGCATTTTTGATTGACTCCGATGGGATAGAGGGAGCTGATTTTGGTGTTGGATACAACCCAGGAACCGGCGAGTGGCAAGTGCAGGAAGTTGGTGGGAATTGGCAAA
>DAOOPX010000049.1:0-6625 GCA_035388465.1 Candidatus Woesebacteria bacterium | reverse complement strand
ATTACGGCGTGGTTAAGCTCGGATCTCAGAATGGCTTTTCGTACTTAGACTCAATTGTCGAAAAGCCAAAACCAGAAGAAGCTCCATCCAATCTCGTGAACATCAGCAAGTACATTCTTACTCCTGAAGTATTTTCACTCATTGATGAGCAAAAACCTGATGCAAAATCTGGTGAGCTGTATATCGTTGATACTGTCACACGTTGGGCAGGAACCAAAAAAATTGTTGTGTATCAACCTAGTATTGATTATCTTGATTGTGGAAATGTGATCGGATGGCTTGAGGCCAATCTATCGGTAGCAATAGATCATCCTAGTTTTGGCACACCAACTAAAAACTTGCTAGCAAAGTTTAAGGATCGAGTTAATTAATTTCGATACTCGTTGCGATAGACTTCGATACTGGTCATCAATATCACCATAATCAATGGACCGTAAATAAGACCAATAAATCCAAAAGTTTGTAAACCGGCCAAAACTGCAACCAACATTAAAGCGGGATGAAGATTGGCATCTTTTGAAACCATTAGTGGTCGGAGAATGTTGTCAACGCTATTAACGACTAACATTTGCCAGACAAAGACCAACAGACCGATGATCCAGTGTCCTGAGAGAATATAAATAATTGCGATTGGGACTGTTACCATACCTGTCCCTACAATTGGCAGAATTGAGAGCACCATCATCAAGAATGCCAAAAATACTGGTGTAGGCACTCCTAATATCGCCAGAAAGATTCCTCCTACTAGACCTTGAACAATACCAATTACAAAAGTGCCTTTGATCGTGTCCATTACCATCGCATGAGAACGACGAAAATACTGCAAAGTGGCATCAGCACTTAAGGGGCTGATGCTGATCAAAAAATTCTTCAGTTTTTGCAAGTTGGGCAGAATAAAAAAAACTAAGAAAATTACTAAAATAAAATTAATAAAAAATATCACCGAGCTGTTACCAACTACCCAGATAGAGTTGACCAATACATTTCGCAGAGGAATGAGTAAGTCACTTAAAGATTGAATAATTAATTGTTGATTAATTTGGATATCTAACAACGGAATCTGAAAATTAAATCCTTGGTTTTGCTCTATCCAACCCTGCCAGTCGGTTTGACCATAGCTTGATTGAAGGAGTGAGATAGCTTCAACCACTTGATTGAGCAGGCTTCGGATAAAAACGACCAGCGGCACAACCAGAACAAACAAACTCGAAATCACGGCGATTGGCGTGGCAATCCAAGCTGGCCTTGGAATAGCCTCTTTGAGCGAACGATAAAATGGCCAGATAATCACCGAAAAAACAAAACTGCTAAATATCAAACCGACGTAGTCTTTCACCATGTAGGCGGTCAGAATAATAATCAGCGCAAAAAAAATGAAAAATATTTGAGTGTGATATTTAGAATTTTTTTTGCGCGAAAAGACGTTTAACATATACTTAACGAGTATAAACTATCTGCTACTCTTGACACAAGAGGTGAAGTTGGGGCACAATAGGAGGCAATGTCCATTTGCAACTTAGATTATATAAATCGTCTCGAGCAGATTGAACCAACTGCTTTTCCGACCGCACCCGATTCTCCAAACAAAACGCGCTTAGTCGTTCCAACACTTATTTTACTAAGCATACTTACCTTCGGTAGTGTGAAAATTTTTAGTAACTTTCAATCACAAAATCAGCAACAGTTAATTGCGCCCATTTCCCAAGACAATTTTGTCGCTCAAAACCTAGCTACGGACAATAATGAATCTCAAAACGAAACAAGTATGCTTGGCCAGTTGGTTGAAGACGACCTACCGCTCACCGCCAGGGTTGCGGGGGTAAGCACGGATAACACACACCAAGAAGATCAAACCGATGGGTTTGGGCTTCTTGAAGAAAAAATACAGTGTCAAAAACAGCTGGTTTTTAGTTTAGGAGATGTGGAGAGTGAGGCAAGCGCCCACCCAGCTGACGAGTTCAACTGGGTGGGCGCTCTCGATGTTCTGCCAGAATACCCCACTCCTTTCATCGTGGGTATAAACCAAGCTGAGGAGTTTCCCTGGAGAACCCCACTGCCTAATCCAGAACCAATCGTAATCAAGTTTGATTGGTCAAGCGCCGCTACTTTACCCGTAGAATTAAGTGTTGGTTGGCGAACCGGTACGCAAGGAACGAAAGCAATTTCCGTAATACTTAACGACCAACCCGCCAACTCTTCTCCTGCTTATGAAAGCCAACTCCAACCCAGCAATTGGCAGCAGATGCACTCCGTGGAAAGCTCTTTCACTCTAAATGGTCTAGTACTAGGCCAAAATCAACTTATTGTTAAGCCGATCATTAATTCTGGAGATCCAATTGTCTGGGATTATCTGAGGTTGGAGTTATTAAATTGCCCCTAATTTGGTCATACTGATATAATATAGGCTTATGATGCAACTCGAGAGTCTTTCCCTGTTTTTTCCTACATTCAATGAAGAACAAAATATTCAATCACAGTTAAACCACGCACTTGAAGTAGCACCGTCAGTTGCTAAGCTTTATGAGTTGATCGTGATTGACGATGGCTCCACCGATCAGACAGCTGCAATTGTACAAAAAATGATGGTCAACCATCCTCAGATTAAGCTAATTTCCCACCCCAAGAATCGGGGTTATGGCGCTGCCTTGAAGTCGGGCTTCAAGGCAGCGCAGTACTCGTGGATTTTCTTTACAGATGCTGACCTACAGTTTGATTTACGTGAACTAAGTGAATTCATTCCCTTTACCACTCGATATCAAGCCATTCTTGGTTACCGTCGCACCCGAGCTGAGGGAAAAGGTAGAGCCTTTAATGCCAAAATGTTTAAACTGTTTATTGATTTGCTCTTTCGCGTTCACGTCAAGGATATTGATTGTGCGTTCAAACTCTTTGACGCTCGATTGATTCACTCAATCGAGCTTGAATCTAATGGTGCCTTCATCTCAGCAGAACTACTTTATAAACTGAAAAAACAAGGCGCACCTTTCAAACAAATTCCCGTCACCCACCATCTCCGCCTTCGTGGTAACCCTACGGGTGCCAATATCAAGGTGATCATCAAAGCCGGTCTTGAAGCCATCAAGCTTTATCTGAAGATAAAGCTCCACCGTCTCCAAGCTCATCAGTGGTAAAATATTTGCAACTAAGTGTCACAATTGAAAATTAAAGTTTTTCGTTATGAACAAAAAGTTTATGATTGGAATTTTGTATGGTTGCGTTGGTACTTTGATAACAATTGAGTTCCTGAAGTACCCTGGTGTCATCGCTACTTATTTAAAAATTCCGATACTTTTAATGGTACTTTTTTTTCTCTTCACAGTCTTAATAATTCGTTTTTTTTCTGGAATCTCTCCTTTACCAAAGCAATTGATTTGGCTGAATAATAAAGTTTTCTTGCCCATTTGTCTTTTACTATTCATCTCTACCTTTATCTAGAATTATATAAATACACAAACTTTATTTACTCTGCCTTTGGCATTAATCATCTGGTTTTAATAGAAGGTATAACATTGTGTTACGGCACATATATTCTTAACTCAAATCTTAAGACAATACAAAGACTTTGGTCAGTTTTTTTTATGAGTTTTTTTCTACTAGCTGCTCTTTATTTATACACTTATCATTTCAATATTTTCTATCATTTAAGTGCCAATTACGGAAAAGACGACGACGATAATTTTATGGAGTGGCTGCAAGTTGCTATCTTGGGATTTGGCGCTGTCCTTTCTTTCCTTAAATTCTTTTTTTTACTGCTCAAAAAACAATGGTTTAAAGGTGCTTTGCTGTTTGTTGCCGCTCTCATATTTGTCTTTTTAGCTGGAGAAGAAATTTCGTGGGGGGAAAGACTTGTCAACCCACCAATCCAATTTACAAAACAAAAAGGTAATTACCAAGGAGAGTTAAACCTCCATAATTTGGAAGGATTAAATGAGTTAACTGCCTTACTTTACATTGTTGTGTTTATATACGCACTCTTTAGTTGGATAATTAAGATAAATATTGAAAAAAAGAAACCAAAGTTGTTTTCAAGTCCCAGGGGACGAGGTACTGTTAGTTGGTCAGATATCTTGCTCTTTAAAGGCACAGAGGTGTTATTTTTTGTTCCAACACTAATTTTCAATCCATATGCGGATCGTGGAGTTATTCCGGGTCTACCCTCGTTTATCGACATGGCAAATAACCTAGGTATCATACCCGAGTTTTATAAATCTCTTAACCTGCTCGTCCAATGGCGTGAAACTTTCGAAGTAATTTTTTATGCTGGTCTGGTATTACATGTTTTAAACCTGTGGCAAATCCAGTTGTCTCAATATACCTGGATAAAAAAACTCTTGAACCAATTATCAATATTTATTCGAAGAAAAAAAGACAACAAGCTGATGGTTCCAGAAACACTTACTCAAAAAGTAACTTAACCGCGCTAGCTTGACCCAAGCTTGATAGAAATAATTGCCCGCGGTGTTCGGCAACGAACCCCAGCTCAACTTCACCCATGCTTGTAGGAATGGTTATCCTGACCGAACCGTCGGCAAAAGTATTCATTAGGCTTTTATACAACTCTTCACTTTGTTGTTGATCAATCAGAACAAGTAATTCCAAAGCCTGTGATTTCTTAAAGTCAGTTTCTTCGGTAAATAAAACAAACTCGGCGTCGACAACCTTCCTTTGGGGATTATGCAAATTTTGAACAAGCCTCGTCCCAAGGGGATATCCTAAAATATAACGATCAAACGAGGCATAATTTTGTTTTTGATCGTTACGAGAGTCTATCCAAATTTTGGCATTGTTACTTAGAGCAAATGAAGTAAAGTTCTCTACAGAAGCAGGATATGCAACATGTACGTCTATTCCTTGCTCTGAAAATCTGACTTTATTATCCAAAAGATAATGCAAACCAACTGACTCGATTGGAGCAATATCATAAATAATTGAGCGAATACTTGCTGTTTGCTGCGAATTAGAGAGGTAATTTACGGCTTTAAGTTGAACAGCTAGGTTCATACTTTCTGATAGGTGAAAAACATGAAAAGCATAGACTGAACTAGACAGAGCAAAAAATACAAGTGAGCCGAACCACAGCGCGAGCGACTCAATTTGTGCCCAAAGTTTCGATATTATCAAAATTAATACTGGTATTAAAAGCAAAAAGTAATATTCAGGTGTTGAATCACGATATAAAGCGTAGACCAAAATAACACATAAAATCCATAACAAAGAAATTTTTCCAGTATTTTTCCACTTATGCACACTAAATAAAATAAATAAAAGTAATAAACTCAATCCTGAGATAAAAATTAGAGACGAATGGGCGGGCGCAAACAAGATTTTCCCCAAAGTTTCAACAACTATATATATTTTCTCAATCAATCTATCGAATATTCTAAAATCAGAAACACGATCTGAGTTGGAAAGCAAGCTGGATAAACCAGTCGCGTTTAGCCAGTTATTTTTTAAATCAAAGAGGAAAGTGGGTAATAAAGTTGCAGCCAGCCCAATCGTGCTCAGCCCAATTGTCTTAAGTTTGGGAGATCGAAAAAATATCACACTCAAAAATACCAACGGTAAAAGCAACAATCCCGAAAAGTGAGCCTGATAACCTAGAAAGACGCCAGTCGCAATGATAGTCATATCTAGCAATCCTAGTTTTTTATTTTTTGTTAGCGGTAAAAAAACCATCGTGCTCGCCATCACAAGCAGATTGGGATTCCAAGGAATTCTGTCTAAAACAAGTAAAAATGGTGAAAATGACCAACACACCAGCATACTCAACTGAACACGGAAGGGTTGATATCTTCTAACTAACATCAAAATTACTAATCCGGTTAGTGCCGCAATCGTCATGGCCGTTACAAATACGGCGTAATAGCTAGGCATGAATAAAGTAAATATTCCGGCAAGATAATATATAAGTGGTCCAGTGAACATATCCGCCGGACCGGTCCGTGGTCCAATCAGGGTAAAGTCGCCTTAGCAATCGCCTCTGCAGCTCGAGCAATTTGAACTTGGTCAAACCCAAAAGGGACATTTGTGGGATAAATACTACGAAGCAGTACTCCTGCCAAAACAATCAACAGTAACAATACTAGGTTCTTGTCCAGACCATTTCTAAGTATTAGCATTTGATGATCAATTGTATCAATAAGCAAGCAGATTAACAAAAATTGGTGGCGCCTGCAGGCGCCAAATACAGAATGATCTACAAAGAGCTCCACCGTCTCCAAGCTCATCAATGGTAAAATATCCTCACGGAAGCGTCGCACCTGCCCGCAATGCATACGCATAGCGTTGCAAGAGGGTTTACCCGAAATGCATACGCACAGCGTTGCAGGCAAGTGGCGGTCAATTGAAAAACACTACAACTCACAACCATACTGAAATTAGTCTAGAATTAACAAGTAAAAAAAGGAAGCATCGCACCTGCCCGCAATGCACACACATAGCGTTGCAGGCGGGTAGCGGTCAATTGCACTATAATAACTACATTAAACAGGAAGCGTCGCATAGCGGTCAATTGCACCGGTCTTGAAAACCGGAACCCGCAAGGGTTTCGTGGGTTCGAATCCCACCGCTTCCGCCAGTTGGGAAATGTCTTTGTTGGCTCGCCCTCTGCGAGGGCTCGCCAGCC
>DAOOPX010000048.1:0-6728 GCA_035388465.1 Candidatus Woesebacteria bacterium | reverse complement strand
AGCAGAATTACCAGGTAAAATCCGCAATGCGTGTGGCGCACCAGTGGCAATACTGGCAGGCAACAAGCTGATCAAGATCCAACCACCCAAGAGCTTTAAAACTGAGCGGTGGTGCTTGAGTAAATAAACTAGGCCAAAACTCAGTAAGACCAAATCCAGATGATAAAACAAGCCAAAAAATCCCGTTGAGTGACGCGGATTGCTGTCTCCACTCAAAAACAAAAAATCAAGTGTTAAGTGCGAAAACATGTTGCGTAGGATTTCGCTCCCAAACAAAACATAGCGATGATAAATAATCCTGGAAATAAGTGAGTTGTCACTTAGCTGGCGGTACTCGTTGCTGCGCTCAATAATCTCTATGTCAGAAAAAATACTAGTTTCAGCAAAACGTTGCGTAATCTCACTCGAACCAAACCTGATCAATAGAGGTAAAACCAACAGAAATGCAAACAAGGCAGCAATTATGACGCTGAACAACCAGCCTTTAAAAAGTTTTACGTGTGGCAGCTCTTGGATAAAATTCTTAAATCCAAACTGGAGACTACTCCAAATTACCAGCAACAGTCCAATTAGTGGGGCAGCCAGCCTGGCCGAGTGTTGAGTATACATAGACAAAGCTAGCAAAAGGGCAGACAAAACCAACCAACCAACGTTTTTTTGGGTTTGAGCACCCTTTCGCTTCGCGCGTTCGAGACCAAGTAACCAAAACACCACTGCCCAAACAATTAGAGCTGTGGCCAGCGTGATCTCCCACCCCGCTCGCGAGAACTGAATTAGCCAAGGATTAACACTTGCTAATAAATAACCTAATAAAGCCAGCTTCTTTGCAACAGCTGGGTTAAGACGCTGGTGAAAAAGCAGGTAGATTAAGAAACCAGTGCCCGCGGCAATCAGCAGCCCGCTGATGGCCGCGAGCAACCTGACTGCCCAAGCATTTAAACCAAGTATTTTTACAAATGGCACTAATACATAAAAATATAAGCTTGGCTTCCAATCACCAAAACTCTCGAAAGCAACAATCGGCCAGGAATTGCCGTGATGATCAGCACCGGTCTCAGCAATTGAGAGCGCGTCATAACCCAGCGCCACTTCTTCCCAATACAATCCTGCAGGTATGGAATCGAGCTGATAAATCCGGAAAAACAGACTAAAACAGAAAATAATCAGTGTCAATATTTTCACTCAGTTATCATACCAATAAAACTGAAGTAGGTAATAGCGATAAACGGAGACTAAACCAAGCAACGATTATTGCTTGGTGCCAGTATAAAACAGCCTGAACCTAATTTCTCCTGATTTGTCTCGGACAATTTCTTCGGCCTGGCTGTCGTCCAATCCCACCGCTTCTGCTCCAGTTACAATTAAGGCATTTTCTCTACTCAAATCGTTAATGTCTGGCGCGTCTTCAAACAAAAACTTGACCAACGCGCCATTATGATAGGCAATCGGAGAAATTTGTTTGGAAAACAAGGCATAAATATACGGCTGACCGTATTGATTGGTCATTACAATTTGATCCACCTCGGGTTTGTCATTGGTGCCATCGTGATACTGCCAAATTAATTCAAACGCTTCTAGATACCCAGATAAATACTCTTCACTCGAACGAGCTTGGTACGGACCAAAGTACTGAACGAAAAAAGCAGCAATCAACATGACTTGTGCAACTAGAAATAAGCTAATAACCGATCGAGAAAATCGCTTTGAGTATCTTTTCAACCAACCCAAGCTAATATCTAAACCAAACAGAATCATGATTAACATACCTGGCAAACTGAGCAAGGCGCGATTGGGATGGGGCACTTCGTGACCGATGGCTGCTGGCAGCAAGCCTGCCAGCAGCCAAACCAAGCCAAACACCAAACCGTGTCGCTGATTTACTTGATTCTGAGCCTGTTTCTTCAAAAACTGAATTTTGTTCCTGAGAAAGTTCAAGATTCCCGTGAGCAACCCTATGAGCAACATCAGGTACTCAGTTGGGTAAAGCACGCCCAGCAGACCAGTGGAGTGCCTGAGCGAGTCGGTATTGCCCCAAATCATAAACCCAGGAAGTAAGTGAGTAACAAGGTTTTTGAGAGTAATTAACGCCGCCGTCAACGCAGCGTAATCAGAAAATACTGTCACACCTGCCCGCGTCAGACCCTGACCAAATAATGAGTCATTGAGAAAGGGTAGTAGCAACAATACCAAAAAGGTTAAAACAATTCCAAGAAATATGCGATTGTGTGGACGGTGCTTTGCCGTCCAAATTAGAGCACCCAGTAGTAATATCGGAGCAACTACTTTAGCTGAGTGATAAGTATAAAAACTGCTGGCGACCAATGCTGCAGAACCAAGTAATGAGACTCGAGCCAACTTGATACTTGTTGGAGGTAATATCAGGTAAATTAGCCAAAAGTCTGCCGCCCAAACCAGCTGGCATAACGCCAAACCACTCTCGAAACCAACTCGACTAAATAAAGTATGCCATGGTGAAAAACTGATCAATACAGCCGTAATTAATAAAACAACTGGAGTCGATAAACGAACGAATTTTATGATTCTAGCTTTGATTAACAACCAGATCATTAAAATAACTCCAATGATGGTTTTCCCACTAGCCAACACAAACGGTAATCGGACAACCCAAAGCTTCATACCCAAAACCGCGGTAAATAATCCATTTAAATAAATTGCTAAAGGTGCTTTATAGTCACCAAATGAGCGAAAAGAAGTTGGCATTAACTCTAGCCACTCATCACGATGGGTTTGCCAGATGGCAAACCCATTATAGCCAATCGCCGCTTCGTCCCAAGTCATGCCACTGGGAATTGAACCCAAACTAATAGATCGGAAAAAGACTCCAACTAGTACAACAAAAATACTCGCAACCAAAAACAATTTATCTAAATTAGTTTTTAACAAGTTTTTGCCTCCACCAATAAGGTCGCCACAGTAAGTATTGCAGCCGCTGGAATAAATTAGCGTGTTTTCGGGTAAAGTAAACCTGGTGTCTTTGGCTTAATTTGTTGATCTTGTCTGCACCAAAAACCGTCATATTTGTCGATTCGTGACGGTGATAAACAACCGCCTTGGGTTCAAACAGAACCTGCCAACCTTTTTGACGGGCACGAAAAGCCAGATCAACATCTTCCCAATAGGCGGGATAGAAGCTAAGATCAAATCCACCTAGTTCTAACCATTTCGCTCGATCAAATAGACCGCTCCCACCGCTTACCCAGGCAGTATCACCAGCTGTGAACTCAGTGGCTTTTTGGTGCCAAAACAGGCCGCGAGCGAAGTACAAGTTGTTTTTGCCCGCCTGCGCAGGCAAGTCAGCTTTTGGCGCTTGAGTATCATGTCCTTCATACTCAAGCGCCCCCAAAGCAAATACCCCACCTTGTTCGTGCGATCGTTCAAAACTACTTACTAACTCTTGAACACAATTTGTGTCTGGAGACACATCGTTATTAAGCAGAAGTACTAATTGATGTTGCGCCAGCTGCACCCCACGGTTGCAGCTGGCGCCAAACCGCAAGTTTTTATCATTCACCACTAAGGTAATTGAATTTCGTTTATTCCCTGACTGATAAAAACCCTGCAACAGTTGATAACTACCATACTGATCCTTAAGCTCGGGTTTTTTTTGCTCTTGGAGCTTGAAACCCTGACGCAACCACTCGACTGTTGCATCTTCACTCAAGTCGTCCACGATCATCAGCTCGTCGCCGTCACGCAGACACACCAGCACTGCCGGCAAATTTTTTGCCAACAAGTGCTGACCATTGTAAGTAGGAATTATTGTCGACAGTTGTTTCATAACTTCAGTTTATCATTTTAAACTCCTAAAGTAATGTAACCCTGCCACTTTTTATTTAGAATATTGTCTAGATTTCCTTTTTCTTCTTCAGACAAAATCAGAGTGCCGCCATGAGAATACTCAGTTGCTGCATAGTACCATTCCCTAACTGTCATTCCATTTTGCTGAAAATAAGTTGCTAACTGTGATATTCGGTCAAATAATTCTCTTCCTGAAATCCATCCTTGTTTTTGTGAGTTCATGCAAATTGGATAATTATGCACAAAAAAGGATTTCTTTAAATTGTCAGCCAGAGGAGGATAAAAATTCATGGTAAAAAGTCGTATTAAAGAACCACCATTTTCATCTTCAATGATGAATGCACCTAAGCCGTTATAGTATGCTTCCTTTGCCTCAAAAGTGCCATCCATTTCTTCACCAATGCTACCCTGCAACCAATGAATAGTTTCGAGCATTATAGTATTTGGAGTGTTGACAACCATTTGGCGAGTTTCAGAAAATTGTTCTAAGGAATAGAACTTTACATCACCTGATTCAAAATTAATAACTATTCCTCCGTGTTTTTTTGAAAAACTCGAACCTCTATTGTGTATTTTTCCATTTTCTTGGATACAACACAGTTCACACCCTTGAGCAGGATATAATGTTGAGGTCAAGGTGGACGAAGAAGAGACAAGTCCAGCGTTTAAAATAAAATCAATTGATTTTGGTTCAGTTTGTTGAAAAAGTGGATGAATAAACCCAACGTGAGTATTAACTGGATAAATGACAGTCAGGGGGGCAACACTACTACGGTCAAGTTCAAGCCACTGAAGTATTAAGGGACCTTGGTTGTCCATCTCAAGCTTTACAGATTTTCCAAATTGATCAAATGAAGTAAAACTAGAATTAGCTTGAAATTCGGGTACAAAAACTCTACCAATGATTTCTTTTAACCATCTAACCCCTTCCTTATATTTTTGTTTATTTAACAGAGTGTCGGGATGTTCTACAAATTCTGAAGAAATCTTTTTAAGTAAATCCTTAAATAAAACAGCAATTCTTTTTGCTCGATTGTGCGATGGGTGTTCATGCTCGGAATTTAACATTTTTGTCAGAACTGCACCGAATTGTTTTAATAACGCACTCATCGATAGTTTGCCAACTGTGCTGAGCAAACTTATCACCGAGAATTTCGCGCTGACCGCCCTTGCCCACTACCAGTGGGAAACAGCCGCCGGCGAGGGCTTCGAGAGTGACGATGCCAAAGTGTTCGACTTTTTCTGGTTCTTTGTACTCATTTACCCCAAAGCCGGCGGCATGCCAAAAGATTGAGGCGGTGTTAAAGTAATTGAGTAATTCCTGGCGGGTGGCGTTGGTCACAAATGTAATCGGTAAACCTTCAGCTAATTTTTGGACTTTTTCGAAGTAGGCGCGGTCTTCAACCGCGCCAATGAAAACTAGCTGCCAGTCTTTAAACTTTTTGGGGGCGGTTTTTCGTAGCTCCGCAAAACACTTAATCAATACATCCTGGCGCTTACTATGCAGATGCGAGAAAAACCGCCCAACTGCCAGAATTATTGGCAACCGCTTTTGAGCCGGATTAAACTCTTTTGGATCAATGCTTGGGTGCAATACTTCAGAGACATTTACTCGCCAAGCTTTCTCAATCACCTGTTTTGTAAACTGACTATTGGTATTAATCTCTTGCCAGCAAGCCAATTTAAACCGTTCAAAGATTGAATTTTTCGGTTGGGTGAATGGAATCTGAACGTGTAAAATATTTTTTTTCGCCAAACTGAGAAATAAGCTGCCATCAGTCACGTAAAACAGTTCGTCAAACTGGCGCGTCCACCAAAGTTTCTGCCAAAAACTGGCTTCCGTAAATAACGGCGTCCAAATAAAATGAAGTTGATTGAGGTTTTTACCTAAAAATTGAGCATAAAGCTTTCTGTACTCTTCTAATGAGTGTTGGCTATTCTGAGTAACTGCAATATATATGGTGTTCTTCTTTGACTTACTGCGAAGAAGTGCCAAGTCGAAAAAATGTTTTTCGCCCCCACCGGCATGAAGCTGCATTATGTAAGGCGAAAAAAAACAGATTTTTTTCATGATTTGATTGAAGGACTTTTTTTTGTTCTTTCCCAATCCAACTCGATCTGCCGCTCTTTTACCGAGTATAAATCTGGAATACTCGGTTTCTGCTGTAACTCCCATACTTGAATGTAAACTAACATCCGATTAATCGCTTGAATTAAAGATTCTACCAGACCAGTGGTACCATCCCGAAACCCACGCTTCTTAATAGCTCTGCGCCAAAACTCACCGATACCCTTGCGTAAAATCGTCACGAACTTGACTGGCTGAGCTTGGTTTTTCTGAAGTAGTTTTGCCTCGATCAGCGTCCACTCGGCAGATTTAATCAAACCAGCAGCCGTTGTTCGATGAGAGAGATGAATTAAATTATTCTTCAATAAAATCTGGTTACCAGTGAATTCTGGTGACTCGTGAATTTCACCTTGCCAACCTTTGAGAGCCACACAACGAAATATCCGAGTCACACGATCACTTGCCCAACCGCCGTGAGACATTTTATGACCATAGAAATAATTTTCGCGATTCAATTCAAGGGCAGAGATATTACTATCAGTTAAGTGAGTTGTAATTTCTTGAGCGAGTGTCGGTGACACTCGCTCATCCGCATCAACATAAAATATCCACTCAGAATTGACGTGCTTAAGTGCTTCGTCCCTAACCCGCGCAAATGAGCGATGCTGAAACGAGATGACACGCGCACCATGTGCCTCAGCCAACTCTAATGTATCGTCGGTTGAGCCAGTGTCTAAGACAATTACTTCATCGCACCAACGTAAACAACTGATGCAAGCAACAATGCTACTTGCTTCGTTTTTTGCCAAGATTACTGCAGATATCTGATCAGTACTTTTCA
>DAOOPX010000047.1:0-6730 GCA_035388465.1 Candidatus Woesebacteria bacterium | reverse complement strand
TCAGCCGCAATAGTGAACGGCAGATTACCTTGGTTATCAGCTGCATACTGATGAATCGCGTTGAGGATCGCGTTGATATCGCTGCTTCTCTTGGTGTCATTTGCCTGCTCAAATTGACGACCAGGGTTTATGGCCACCAACACAATTGCCAGCAAAATCGCCAAAATCCCAATTACTACCAGCAACTCAATCAAAGTAAAACCACTTCGATGGGCTCGAAGCGCTTTAAGCTTCAATTTTAGGGCAGAAATATTCATGCTAACCTCTTTCTTGGACTAACTTGTACACTGCTACTTGCAGACCTTGTTCCATAATAAGCAATTCATCAAGCTATTGTCAAGCCCAAATTTAGATAATTCCTTGCACTTTCATTAAGATTAATAACACGATACTCAACACCACCAAAAATACCATCATGCCAATCAACTTGGCATCAATTTTAACTGACAAAAATGGCTTTGGTTCGACCAACTTGGCCGTCAACTCCTCAATCGAGAGAAAACTAAACTGCGCCAGAACATTAATTTGAACGACAATCTGGGTAGCCAATTTTTGGGTAAATCCAGTTTTAGCATGTTCGAGGTTTAACACAAACGAGGGCGTGGCAGTCACAATCACAAACCCTACTTTTTCTAACACGTCAATGAGAGGTAACAAAAAGTGCTTGTTAATCACTGTGGTACAAGCACCTTTTTTCAGCGGAAAGTTCTTTATCTTAACCTCATGAAATGGCACCAACGCCAAAAAGTCTTGGACCAGCGGATCTTGATCAGACGCGGGCCAATGTTCAATGATATTGCGAAAGTAAACTGACTCATCAAGCAACAAGATCGCCTGACCTGGGATAATTTTGAGCTGCTCCAACCAATTAACTAAAATCCTTTCCAAACTAATTTGGCTGATTATCTCCAAGTCTTGTGAAACCTCACTGGAAAACGGTAGCTCAACTACATCACTTAGCTCTTTGGCATAAAAAAACAACGACCTGCGCGTCACATAAAAAAGCATCTGAGGGTTTAATTTAAGGTTTGTCATCAAAACTGCTCCTGCCAAGAATTTACCACCATCATTCCACTCGAGTCATCCACTTCTACAACCACCCGCCGCTTGGCCCCAACGACTTGACCATCCACCGTAATTACTTTTATTCCGGCGTTATCACTGATATTGATTATGGCAGTTCCACCATCAATGTTCAAGACATCTGCCCCGATCGTCTCTCCAGTATATTCTGGGTTTCTGATTAGTTTCAAAATGGCTTCTTCAGCGCCAGCCTCAGCCAGCGCTAATGCTCGCTGGCCTGCGTTGAAGGCTTGATTTGATTGAGTTGTAATCAAGCTCAAACTCACCCCTGCAGTGATAATTAACATCGCCACTGCAGAAAATACAATGACTGTAACCAACGCGAAACCATTTTTATACTCCAATTTCATAATTTACCTCAATCCAAAAGTAGAAACCATTGATTGTTGTTCCTGTAAAGACGTGTCGTTTTCGTCAGTTTTTAAATCTAGCGAAACCCTCACACTTGCTTTGCCATTAGTATTAGCTAATCTTTGAAATTCTATTGAATCAATTAGTACACCATAAGAATTCAAACTGAGGGCAGTTGAACCTTCTTCAAGAATTTTGAGTTTGTCTGACTCGAGATAGTAAGAAACGATATTACCACCAATATTTAAGTGTAACTCGGTCTCAACGGCGCCATTGCTAGCGGGTAAAATCAAATCTTGAGCTCGTGCAACATCATACTGAATCCGAGAAAACAAATAATGCATATCTTGTTCTAACCTAGCATTTTGAATCATATCTTGTTGAGCATCGAGTATCGCGATAAATAAACCTGAGAGCAAAGTTACAAACCCTGAAAAAATCCCCAAGTAAATCAAGAGTTCTACCAAGGTAAAACCCCGCTTAGCTTTGCGATTATTCATCCTTGTCTGTAAAAGTTTAATTTTCATGGTGAGTAATTGACTTGAACGTCTTCTAAAACTGGGGAGGTAGTGCCATCTGAAGTCATAAGATGGGCGCGATACTTGAAGCATTGCGCTGGGTTTTCAAACCCAGCGCCATCATTATCAAACGGGATTGTCCCTGACTGCGTGAACACCGTGTTACCTGTTTTATCTGGACCAACAAAATTATATACTGCGCCACCACAACTACCAGCTACTGCATCCGCGCCAGCCAATTGAAGTTCCAAACTGGTGTTAACCGGAATTTGAGAACTAAAGTCTAGGTAATTCCAACCCACTTCGTGGCCCCAATCCAACACCACTGATTCGTACCAACCTTCTGCGGCTAACGACGCACCTGGACCTCCTTGGATCACTTTAAATTCCCCGTCTGTATCTGCGGTGACAACATATGAATAGGCATCCTCATCGCTTTCCATCACCGTCGCCAGCCCATAAATACCAGTACCTGTTGTGTAACCACCACATTTTGTTAGGGTAGTTACACCATTATTTTCGTTGACGCGCAGCGCCTGATATTCTTCTCCACCCACCCCAACCAACAACACAATGTTCCCCGGTACCGCCTTGACTCCTCTGGGACTCATACCGTTGGCCTCGTACTCAGCAATGACCGGTAAATTATACGAACTATTATTTTTGTTGTTTGTTGATACACCGGCGTTAATCACAAATAGTTCTTTTTTTGAACTTGAACCTGTTGTGGCTAAATATACTCTAGTACCTGTCTCATTGACAAACACCTCCTGACCTTTCTCACCATTAACGTCAGATCTGGCAGCACGTAGCAAATTACTTGGATTGGCAACATTGATTAAACGAAGCTCAGCCGAACCAATGTTAACCGCCACATAAGCATAATCTCCCACTACTTGTAAACGGTAACCAGTCGCTAGAAACCAAAACCAACCACCCTCCAATGGAACGCTGTCTAGTTGGGGCCGCGCCCCAGTTTTTTGCGACAAATCAAAAGTGTGCAAACGTGGCCCAATCGTCACGTATCCGACATTTCCCCGCACGTACACACCTTGCGCCGATCCAATCCAGTCTGGATCGTTAAAATACCCCACTTCTTGACCGGTAGCTAAATCAATAATAATCACGTCTCGAGAAATATCTTGAGTAGCAACGTAAGCATAGTTTGCATCAATGAACACATCGTTGGTATCATACCCAGTCATCAGCGACTCAATCGAGACTAAGGGGGGCAACTCATTGGTGATAGCAACTTCCACAAAAGTACCCGAACCAGCGTTCGTACCGGTAAATGCCTTGCCTTCAATCGCTTCTACATCCCTAGCACTTCCTGACCCAGGCAAATCCAGCTCAGCCAAAATATATTGAGCCGGTTTACACCAATCTCCCTGACCTCCAGAGCCCAGAATTACCTCACCGTTATCGTCATTAGTGACCGCAACATCGATCAGCGTACCGGCGTTGAAATCTGCCTCTGTTGTATCCAGGTGCTGTTGATTGTCGATATATCTCGTCAGGTAACTACTTGTCTGCAGGGTACCGATTTGAGGCTTGAGCCAACTTACTTCCATATCCACACGTTTGATCGAAGGATCTACCTCCCCACCGCTTAAAACAATTTCTCCTGCAGGGTTGCGTTGAACTGAACTTATAGTAACAGTCTGAGTAAAATTATCATCGATCAAAATTGAATCAGGTAGTAATGTCCAGGTGCCATTGATGTGATCTACGGCGGGGTGATAAACTCCATCGACCGCAAACTCACTCCAATCTTTTTCCCTAACTACCCTGACTGCTTCTTTTGCCTCGTTGAGTAATGAGGTGGCCATCATTCTTTGTAATTGCTGAGGCTTACCATCCCTGATAGCAACAAATCCTGAAAAAATAACTGGTAACATAAAGGCAAATAAACCTAACGCCACCAGTAACTCGATTAGAGAGTAACCTAGACAGCTAGAAGTTAAATACTCACTCTGTTTCATCTGTTACAACTCCATATTTATTTAATTTTATAGTAACTTCTCTACCGGTGATGCTATCGGTCACCTTCACCCAATCTTCATCTGGAACGTAATTGAGAATCTCGCCGCTGGCTCGATTGAAAACTACCTGGCTTTCTACAAAACCAGTTTCTATTCCTAAGCCAGCATCCACTACTTGCTGAAAATTACTTGAATTATCTGAGTCATAAGTATCTCCACCGAATAAGATGTACTTATCGGTGGCGAAATAAACTCCATAATTCTGTCCGACTCCCACTTGCTCAGTATGTCCAGACATGGTCATCAGTTGCTGGTACCTTAAGTCTGCGACCAATCTTTCTACCGTTACTGTCAAAGAGGTTTTGGGGATTAGATCCATTAATAAAATTGATGATAACGTCAAAAGTACCCCCATAATGCCCATTACCAGAATTAACTCAACTAGAGTAAAACCCTTCTTGGATAAGGACGGCTGGCTTTGGGCAGTGGTGTTCATTTCAAATAGTACTTTTAATCAACCCTAATTTGCCTTTTTGTTTTTTGTGCCTGCTTCTCATTTGATCATATAACCTGGGTGAATAAATTGGTAAGGAAAATCCAAAAGTTGCGCCAGTACCCTTACCATCAGACTTAACCCAAATCTGACCGTCATGAAGATCAATGATCGATTTACAAATATACAGGCCCAAACCAGTTCCCTGAGATGCATCTTGATTGGTACGATACGAACCCTTCATAAACCCAAATTTTTGAAACAGTAATTTTTGGCTGTCTTGATCAATCCCAATGCCTGAATCAGTCACTTCAACAATAACTTGCTTGTTTTCTTCGCGAGCTACGATATCGATGTGTCCATCTTTTTCCGTAAATTTGATACTATTACTAATAAAGTTGATCAAAACTTCTTTTAGTTTATCCCCGTCACCCACCACAAGCAGTTTTGGCTTAGTGTCACCAGATTTGATTACCGAAAATTTAATATTGATTCCGACCTCACTCACTCGAGGTTTAACTTCGTGTAGCACCTCAAGGCAAAGGCCCCTCATGTTAAGCTCACTCAAATCAAGTGCGATTCTGCCCGACTCAATCCGAGAGACATTCAGCATATCATTTACCAGTTTAATCATCCGCTCTGTTGCTGAGTAAGTCCGCTGTAAATAGTACTTTTGCTTGGCGCTGACTGGCCCACCCTTGCCAGCCAGCGCCATCCACAGATAAGACCTGATTGCCGTCATCGGTGTGCGTAATTCATGCGAGGCAATCGACAAAAACTCATCTTTCAGATGGTCCAGTTCTTTTAGTTGAAGGTTGGCGTTTTTTAACTTTCTCGTAGCATACTCAACTCTTTGTTTCAAGGTTGCATTAAATTGAGAAATCTCATCATATGCTTCTGCATTTTGAATCGCCAAAGATAGTTCTGGGGCAAATAACTCAAACAACCTGACATCTTGATCAGAGTATACTTCGCCAGAAAGCTTCTCTCCAAGAAAAATAAACCCAATAAAATTATCCTTTGTCTTAAGAGGAAATACTATTCTTATATCATTAACTCTTAAGAATTCTTTAATCAAACTCTCATTTAAATCTTCAAAAAGAATTTCGCGAAGATTAGCATACTTTTTCAACAATAATAAATCTTTATAAATCAATTTAAATGGCTCGTGTCCGCTACTTTTAGATACATGTGTCTGGATTTTATTATTTTTAATTAAGATAATGTCAATTTGTGAAATGCGCACTTGACGCCTAATCTCGATCAAAACAGTCGATAATAGATCTTCTATCAAGTACGTCGAAACCAATAACTTGCTCAATTTTTTTAATAAATCTTGTAAGTCATATCTGCCTTTATAAAAAAACTTGTCAGTCATTCCTCCCAGGGCGCGACGCATGGGCTGGAACGAGTAAGCCATTACTAACGCAAGCAATGTTGAAAATATAAAATTATGCGTAGTTGAAGAATTTGGAAAAATTAGATTACCAATAATAAATAATCCCGATGCGTAGAGTGACCCCACTACAAGCAGAAGTAGTGAATATGAAATTGTCCGAGCTGCCCAAACCCTTATATCCAGCAACCGATGTTTTATGATTGCATATGTTGCAAAAGCTACAAATATTAGTGGAGCAAACAAGCCCACTTGTTGAAAGCGATACTCACTAAACAGAAGTGGCAAGAATATATTTGTGATCGAACCGAAAATTACACCAAAAAAAACACCAGCTAACAAGTAAAACATTTGTAGTAATTTTATTCCTTTTAACTTGGCTATTTTAATCAAAAGCAACAAAATCCCAGATAAGGTAAGTAATATGAATTCTAGAACAAACAGAGGATACAGAACTCCAAATTCTGTTTCCCGAGTTGTTGCAGAAACAATAATTTCGTCGTAAATAATTGCTGGTGTAAAAATTGTTAAACCTACTATCACAGCGGAAAAAAAATAAATTAGCATAAGTAAATATGATTTTATTTTGACAATTGATGTGGGAAATTCGTAACAAAACGAAAATAAAAATAAAGCTAATAGCTCTGCAAAAGCAAAATTTAATCTACCGAATGTAAGAACAAGTATTGGGTCGTTGGTTAAATAGAAGGCAAACAAACTAACTTGCCAACCGATTATTGAAGCAATTAAGGCTGAAAATACTCTGTTAATTGTATTGGTTGGATTTTGAAAAAATACAAATAAACCCAATATTAAGGTCGATGTTATGGAAATTAAATAAACCGAAATAATTGATAAACTCACACCATTAATGGTATCACTTTTCTATCTTTCTGACAGATAAGAT
>DAOOPX010000046.1:0-6816 GCA_035388465.1 Candidatus Woesebacteria bacterium | reverse complement strand
GAAACATTGGGCTGAAGCCCAGAGATATACTCAACTCAAATCTGAGACATTATAAGGATACGATTCCTCAGATATTCTGGTATAACGCCCTGATTATTCTCTCTAATGGTGATGAAGCCAAAGTAGGTTCAATAACTTCAACGTGGGAGTATTTTAATGATTGGAAAAGAATTAATGACGAGAACGAGCAAGGAGTAGTAGATGTTGAAACGCTGGTGAGAGGGATTTGTGATCGGGGAAGGCTACTGGATATTGTGGAGAACTTTACTTTATTTACCCAGATAGGTGGCAGACCGGTCAAAATCATACCCAAGAACCATCAATTCTTGGGAGTGAATAATGTATATAACAAGTTTGACAATATTCACGAATTAGAGGGCAAGCTGGGTGTGTTTTGGCATACCCAAGGAAGTGGTAAAAGTGTTTCCATTATGGCTCTGGGACAAAAGGTGCTGCGAACAAAACCTGGGAATTGGACATTTGTAATTGTTACAGACAGGGTGGATTTGGATGATCAGATATACAAAAACTTTGCCGATGCCGGAATTGTTACCGAACCGCTTGAGCGTGTACGAGCACAAAATGGGGATGATTTAAAAACTAAATTAAGTACCGAAGACCATCGTTTCTTATTCACCACTATTCATAAATTTGGTACTCTACCAGGTGAGTTGTATCCAAAGCTCAGTCAACGTGACGATGTGATTGTGATAACTGATGAAGCGCATCGGACGGAGTATGGCACTTATGCTCTGAATATGCGCCACGCTTTACCCCGTGCCTCATTTATAGGATTTACTGGAACACCATTGATTGGCAAGTCGGATGAAAGAACAAAAGAAGTATTTGGTGATTATGTCAGTAAATATAACTTTACTCAGTCGATAGAGGACAAGGCAACTGTACCTCTGTATTATGAAAATCGCTTAAAAAAACTCAAGTTTGACGATAAGGATAAGTTCGTCACCGAATTAACCGAGCTGATAGAAAATGCCGAGCTTGATGTCGATCAGGAGGAAAAACTTGAGCGAGAGTTTGCTCAAGAGAAGCATCTGATTATTCGGGAGGATCGGTTAGAAGCGGTGGCTGAAGATATAGTTAATCACTTTATGGCTCGTGGCTTTCAGGGAAAAGCAATGGTGGTGTCGATTGACAAAGCAACCGCAGTGAAGATGTATAACAAAGTGCAAATATATTGGCATAAGTATATCGAGGAGTTGAGAAAGAAAGCCAGTAGCGTGGAACCATTTGAGCAGGATGATCTAAGCAAGACGATTGCTTACATGGAGACGATGGACATGGCAGTGGTGGTGTCTTCAAGCCAAAACGAGGTGGCACAAATGAAACAACAGGGCGTGGATATTGTGCCTCATAGAGAGCGGATGAATCGGGAGGATTTAGCAGCCAAGTTTAAAGATCCCAAGGATCAGTTGCAGATCGTGTTTCTATGCGCAATGTGGTTTACCGGATTTGATGTGCCTCATTGTTCGACACTGTATCTGGACAAACCGATGAAGGATCACACCTTGATGCAAACAATATCCAGAGCAAATAGGGTGTATCCAGGTAAGACTGCGGGCTTTATTGTTGATTACATTAGTATTTTCAAGAACTTGAAAAAAGCATTGGCAATATACGCTACTGGTCGAGGAAATGAAGGTGAAATGCCGATCATGGATAAGGAAGAATTGGTAAAGGAATTGGAGAAATTGGCAATAATCAATCAGGAATTTCTAGAGGCTCGAGGGGTGGATATTGAGGCGATGAAACAGGCTGATGCTTTGATATTGGTCAAGTTATTGAATGAGGCAGTAGATGCAATCGTAGCTGGTGAATCTCACAAGTCTGAGTTTATTAACAACTTCAATTTGTTTACACGGGCGTACAAGGCAGTCATGCCCGATGATTCAGCCCATGAGTACTCAGACTTAGCAGGTATTTTGAGGGCTATATCGTATAAAATTCAGTCGATATCTCCAGAAGTAAACATTGATGATATCAAAGGAGAAGTTGAGAAACTTCTCGATAGATCAATTTTACCAGAGAGCTATGTGGTCCGTGATCCAGAAGGTAAGTATCAACCAATTGATATAAGTAAGATCGATTTTGGCCAAATGAAGCGCGATTTTAGCGAAGGCAAACAGCATATCGAACTGGAACGACTCAAAAATGCAATAAACCAAAGACTCAAAGAGATGATCTCGTGGAATAGAACTAGGTTAGATTGGAAAGAGAAGTTCGAAAAGCTACTGAAGAAATATAACGAAGGACAAATGGATATGAGCTCATTTTTCGATCAGCTTGTGGAGTTTGGTCAAGCTTTAAATGAGGAAGATCAGAGGAAGTTGGCGGTTGGTTTGGGTGAAGAGGAGTTGGCGATTTATGATTTGTTAATGAAGCCCGCAATTTTATTGTCAGATGAAGAAAAAGAAAAAGTTAAAGAAGCTGCAAAGAGAGTGCTAGAGCGATTGAAAACAACGGAATTAGTTATGGACTGGCGTTTAGGTGAGCAAAATCGCGCACGAGTTAGAGTGGCGATAAGTGAAGAGCTGGACAGTTTACCCGAAGATAAATACCCAAAAGTAATTTTTCAAAAAAAATGCGAAGAGATATACTCTCATGTTTATGATTCATATTGGGGAAGTGGAAATAGCGTTTATCATGAATCATATGAAACATCCTGTATATAGTCATGGTGGATATGTTCACAGCCTTGGGTACAAAAAAATATTACCTACATATCGCTTTCAAGACCAAGGGATAATGGTTGCTGATAATTCCGGATTGAGGTTTGAGGGCAAATAAGGTCAGATTATCATTCCCATCACCGCCATAATTGATATAAGTCATGTGTTCGATCGGCCAGGGTTTTTGGCAAAATACTTTTTCCTGATTATCAATCTCATGATGGTCGTCAGCTATATTATTCATCGAGAAACTAGTTTTAATCTCATCTGGTTTGCGGTTGCACTGGTGAGTGTTAATCTAATTTTATTTTGGATGCTATATCGATCAAGTTGGATCAAGGTAAAGTTTCAAGATCTGGATTCGATTGAAACAATCTATTTTAGTACCGTTTGGAATAATGGAATATCTCCCCGATGGCGTTTTTTCAAAGATCAAAGCTTGTTGTCGTACTGGGACAATCGGAAGATTGTGCGGGAGATTGGGTCATTAATTAATAAATGATCTGGATGGCAAACTCAACCCTAGCGAAAACGATTGGTGATAGATTAAATCGTTTTCGCCAAAATCATATTGTCTAATCCCACAAATATTGCGTCAGAAATTCTGACTAGACCAACCGCGTTTTCTTCAAACTCAGCGCGTCCGTGCCACACGACCAAACTCACCCGTCGGATACAGATGAATAAATCTGTATCCGACGGGGAGTGGATTAGGTCAATAGTCAATAATTTCTACCACTTCCATACTAGTCAGAATGTAAAAATTATGATAAACCACCTATTAACACAGTCCTTATCTATTTTATGCCAAAACAAGTCTCACACCCAAAAAAAACCAAACTCACACCATCGCCCACTAGTCACTCATCAGCGGCAGAGTATTTGACGTATATTTCAGCGACAGGTAACCAGCAGCAGGCAGTCGAGATGCGGTACGAAGATGAGAATATTTGGTTGACCCAAAAAATGATGGCGGAGTTGTATGGAGTGTCGGTGCCTGCAGTGAATCAACATCTCAAAAAACTGACCGAGACTGGTGAAATCAGCAACTCAGTTATTAAGCAATACTTAATAACTGCCAGCGATGGAAAAAGTTATAGAGTCGACCACTACAACCTCCAGGTCATCATCTCTATTGGCTTCAAAATTGAGAACGAGCGAGCGGTTCAATTTCGGAAATGGGCGCGACAAATTGTCAAAGATAACAAGTAGTTGAGTGGAATCCCCATATTTGCCATAATAACGGAAATAATAATCACGTTATTTGTACAAGAAACGGGAGTTATACTCCCGATATTTAACATAAAAACGGGATTGTAACCATAAGACACCAGTAAAAACAAAGCCTTTTGGTTGGAGTCATATCCAAATACCAGGTTTGAGTTAGTCAATCAAAGTAATTACTTGGAATTTGTAGGTTAGTTGACACAGGGTGGCACTGGTGTTTTGGCGTAGCCGCTGGTTTCACTGAGGCAGTGGTAATTCCAGAGGATTAACAATCCAACACTACGCTTTATGTCAGAATTGAGTGAGATAATGGGGACCAAAGGAGATGAGTATGGAAACTAGCCAAATCGCGATATTTAAAGGTAAGGGCATTAGGAAAGTACTCCACCGTGATGAGTGGTGGTTTTCTATTTTAGATGTTGTGACGGTATTAGCCGAAACACCTGTGGCAAAAACCTACTGGGCAAAATTGAAGGCTCGAGATAAACAACTGTCCCAACCGTTCCCATTTTGGGAACAGTTGAAGCTACCAGCCGAGGATAATAAATTGAGAGCAACCGATTGTGCCAATACTGAGGGAATTTTTAGAATAGTCCAATCAATCCCTTCACCAAAGGCTGAGCCTTTCAAGCGTTGGTTGGCCCGCGTGGGTTTTGAGCGCGTTCAAGAAATAGAAAATCCGGAGCTGGCGACAAAAAGAACCAGAGTGTTATACCAACTCAAAGGGTATTCTGAAGACTGGATTGAAAAACGGATGCGTGGGATTGCCATTCGCGAAGAGCTGACCGATGAGTGGGACAAGCGTGGAGCGAAACGAGATAAAGATTTTGAAATATTAACAGCTGAAATCTCCAAAGCTACTTTTGGCGTGACACCAAATCAGTACAAAAAACTCAAAGGTTTAAAGCGGGAAAACTTGCGTGATCATATGGATGATTTTGAGCTGATTTTTTCGATGCTGGGCGAGCGATCCACTACTGAGATCCACAAAACTGAAAATTCCCAAGGTGTACCAAAACTTCAATCAGACGCCAAGCGAGGTGGCGGGATCGCGGGTATTGCCAGAAAACAGCTGGAAAAAGAGTTAGGGAAATCCGTGGTGTCGGACAAAAACTTTTTGCCCAAGAGACGAGCAGCTTTGCTAAAGAAACGCGAATCAAGTTAATTACATTCCCCAGTCAGACCCGCAATAGCCAATGCAAACAAAATGCAAAAAGGCAATTTAAAAACGTGATTTTGAAGCTGACTGTAAACCGATCTAGTTAGTATCTTGGGTTATAATCGAACAACTAATAATATGTCTGCAGAAAAAGCTAATTACCCACAAGCCCGCCACGCACTTGAGGCATTTATTTAAGGCGGGTCAGAGATGCCAGAATTTGATTTAAGCTGATTGACCAAACAAAAAATAATCTTATTACTCAAAGAAATTTCCAGATCATCCTGTCCAATCGTCAGAGATTTAAGCATCGAATAGCGAGTTAACTTACCCAGGTTAATGGGTGCGTTTATTCAGTGATTTTTTTGGTATAATATAAGGCGTGAGCACCACTCTCCCCAGCCAATTTCACCACTATTTTTGGGATACTAAACCGGCGTATATTGATCCGGATAAACACGCGGCTTACGTGATGGATCGGCTGATGATGATCGGCAGTCTCGAATCTTGGCGGTGGCTGGTGAGTAAGTACGGGAAAACTGAGCTGGGGCGGCGAGTGGAAACAAGCCGCCAACTGACCGCCAAAGATAGAAATTACTTTCGGCTGATTTTCTCCAAATAAACATATTCGCTATGCATCAACACGCTATTGACCCACAAACCCGCCAAACTCTATCTTTATTGAACAATACCGAGCTGATCAAAACATATTACTTGGCTGGTGGTACAGCTTGTGCACTACACTTGGGCCACCGTTTGTCTCATGATTTAGATTTTTTTGCTCTCAACCCAGCTACACCAGAGCAGATCCGAGATCAATTATTGACACTCGGTGATCTGGAGATCTATTATAATCAACCTGGTACTTTCAATGGTGTACTCAATCTTACGAAAATCAGTTTTTTTGTTTACCCATATCAATTGTTGTCTCAAACCAAACTCTTTGAAAACACTTCCGTTGCCAGCATTGAAGATCTGATCTGCATGAAACTTGAAGCGATCGCATCACGGGGTAGCAAGAGAGACTTTGTGGATTTGTATTTTTTACTCCAAAATCTCGGTCTTGATCAGGCAATTAATTATTACCAAAAGAAATATGCAAAACAAAACACTTCAGTTGAACATTTACTCAAAAGCTTGGTGTATTTCAATGACGCCATTATCGAACCTGAGTTGAATATGTTGGTTGAGTACCAGTGGTCAGAAGTTGAAAAGTTTTTTCAACAACTCACTAAACAGTATTCAACACTAGTGACAAACCGAGGCAATCTCAGCTCACTGCTAGGCTAAACACTCCCAGTAAAATCAAAATGACACCAGACAGATTATCGTTTTGGTGATTTTTTCGTAAATTCGTCAAATTAGTATTTACTAAAAAGGTTTCAACTCGGATCAAAAAGTTTTGTTACTTTTTGAAAAACTTTACTATTATGTTTTATCCCAATAATCGATGCCAATTGGCGTAAATTTTCGGCATACAAATATACTGCCTTGATTCTTTCTTCTTGGTTAATGTTTGTTAGTTGAGACAATGAACCTTTGTATTTTCCGTTTAGAGCTCTACTTAGCTCTTCTACTATATCAGCAAACATTGCTTTACTATTCCCCTCATCCGTCTTTTGGTCTACCATGGGTTGTTTTCCCACAATTTCTGTGTACATCTTTTTTAAACTCGAAATTGCAATAGCTCTTTCTAGCCGTCTTTGCATTTCAATCATTGCCATTTTTCCATGTGCTGCCATA
>DAOOPX010000045.1:0-7356 GCA_035388465.1 Candidatus Woesebacteria bacterium | reverse complement strand
CCAACAGCGACTGCTACACCCACAGTCACACCTACTGCTACTCCTACGATCACTCTGACTCCTACACCAACAGCAACTCCCACCCACACACCAACACCTACTGCCACAGCTACACCCACAATCACGCCCACAGCTACACCAACTTCAACTCCACCCCCAGAGTGCGGAGATAGCGTCGTTAACTCTGAATTAGGCGAAGAATGTGACCTTGGCGACCAGAACGGAATTGTTTGCCAAGCTGCCTACGGTCAAACCTGTGAATACTGCGATGGAGCCTGTAATACTCAAGTAATTGTTGGACCTTATTGTGGCGATGGAGTAATTAATGGTACTGAGCAGTGCGATGGCGGAGAATGGTGTGCCGACACATGTGTGTTACAAGGACCAATGTGTCTCAACATCTCAGCTAAAAACACAACTACTGGGGAAAATGTTTCTTCTAATTCAAATGTTAAACTTGGAGACACAGTCGAGTTTATCTGCCAAGCCAACTCGTCAAGTGATACTATTTATTACAGCTTCAGAATTCAAACTGGAAGCGGCACTCCACAACTTTTCAGCACTAACCCAGCTCAAAACAAAATTTCGCATCAATTCCTTCAAGCGGGCACTTTTTCCATTAGTTGCGCTCCATGCATTAACTCTTCTGGAGGCGAAAGCATTTGCGATTGGTAATCAGAGTATATGAACACACAACCTAGTCAAACTAACTACTACAATCCAAATCAACCAGTCAAGGCAAATACTGAACTAAAGCTGGTGCCTACTTCTAGTTCAATCACCACTTCTCATATGTCGGCTCCTTTACCAACACCACCAAAATTGCCTACAAAAACTAAGAGCAAGCTCAAATATTTATTATTTTTCCTTCTGTTTGTTCTGGCAATTGCGGGCACCATTGCTGGGCTTTGGTTAAGTAACCAAAGCCAAGAGGTACGCCGCCAAGCGGTAGGAGAAGAGCCGATTGCGGCGGAAGATTCCTGCTCGATGATTCTCAATGTTCTTCCACCCCAACAATGCAATGAGTACTGCAACACTACCGCAGACTGCCCTGCCATAGAAACAGGTGGTAACCAAATTGTTTATGAGTGCTTTGAAAACAAGTGCCGCAATCTTTATAACCTCAGCAGTGAAACTTGTGAGTACTTAGACTGCCCATGTCCCACTGATTTGTCGGCTGAGTATGAAAGTAATGAAGAAAGATTTTTTGTTAACTTAAACTGGAGCATGCCTGAGCCACTAGCTCATTGGGAAAATTACACACCCAAATATAAAATTTTCCGTAGTGCTCAACAGATTGAATCAATGTATAAGGGTAATTCTTATCAAGATGACAACGATGGCGCTGGCTTCACCAGCGCCAGCCTGCCAGAGCTTGAGTGGACAGTTCTAATCGATGAAACCGATGACGCGGCGCGTTGTTCAGTCCAGGGATGCTCAGTGGTTGGGATTGAGACACTACCCTCTCCCACACCAACTGCAACCCAGACTCCCACACCTACGCCGACCAGTACTCCGGTACCAGATGCCCCAACTGCTACTCCCACTCCAACTAGCACTCCCATCCCCAATGCTCCTACAGCTACTCCAACAGCCACTCCAACCTCAACATCTACTCCTGCACCAACTGCTACACCAAATCCGACTTTAGCCGCCAGCTGTAATGAGCCTTGTACCACCAACGCTGACTGTAGTAACTCACAGCATATCTGCTACAGCGTCAGTGAAACTAATAATGTTTGTCGGTTGGGTAGCAACCCAACCGACTCCAGTTGCCAACCTCCTCGTCCCACCACACCCCCAACCTCTACTCCTCGCATTGTTGAACAACCCACTACCCAACCACCCGTACCCGCCACATTACCTGAAACGGGTCCAGAAGATTGGCTGAATTATCTCAAAACTGGTTTAGCAATCCTGGGCGTGAGTATGGCATTATTACTAATGCTTTGATCGAATTATTATTAATATACAAATGTTAAATAAAAACATATGCGAGTCTTGAGCTTGATCATTTTTTGGTTGGGAGCGTTTTCAGTGCTGGCAGGTGGGGCGGTGGTGTTGGGCTACACTAAACCGCTAGAAAGCGTGCTTTTCCAAAGCTCTGCTCCAATCCCAACACCACCGCCCTCTACCCCGATTGACGCCGGCAAGATTATCTCTGCGACAATTGATCAAAGCTGCCAACTCAACGTCATTTCTGACCGTGGTAACGTCAATACTGCGACCAATTTTGATCCTGAAGTAGCTGAGTGTGAGCTTTATACTCTGTCCAAATTATCTGATTCTGGTCAATATGTCGCTCTTGAGGATCTGTCAGCAGAAGGCGTTGATGCCTTAGTAAAAGTTTTTTCTTACAAGTTGCAAAAAATTACTTTACTTCACGACCTGGGTGAGTTTTCCATCCTTGACTTACTCTTTTTGCCAGATGATCAACTAGCAGTACTAATGAGCCAAGGCACCAAGGGTGCACAAAAAATTTACGTTTACAATCTAAATTACTTGTTTGATCAATATACCAGTGAGGCAGAAGCTGGGGAGTTTTCCCAGCAGGCAATTGAGCTGGCCACTGGCGAATTACCAATTCCATCCTCTGCCAAAAGAGCAGCAACGATCGCGCTTGATGGACAGCAACTTCACGTTTATTCCGAATCAGAAGAGCAACCAATGCTCAGTTTTTCCCTGGATACAATCTAATCGCAGTTAAGTATCGTGGTGCGTGTGCTAGGACTTGAACCTAGAACCGTCAAGGTATAAGCTTGATGCTCTAACCAATTGAGCTACACACGCACGTCAGGTATAATTATAGACTATTCTGTATTAGAATAGCCCAGAAAATTATTCAGCACTCGTCATATCTGTGTTAGTAATTAGAAACGAATATTAATGAAAAAACTCAAAACGCTCCGAAAAAAATGGAAAGTATCTCTAGTAATTGCTTTAGTGTTAGTAGCATTTGTCGCCTGGTTTTGGCAGCAAAACCAGGCGGATAGCGAAAGCTTGGTTTTTGTCAAACCTGAAAGACAGGATTTGACAAAAACCCTGGAATTATCCGGTTTAGTCGACGCTAAAGAGAAAGTTCGCTTGCGTTTTCTGACTGGAGGCAAACTCACCTATGTCGGGGTTAAAGAGGGTGACTCAATCAAAAAATGGCAAACGGTAGCGAGAATCGATCCCAAGCTTTTGCAAAAACAGTTAGAGCAGCAAATGAATTTTTATCTTGATCAACGTTGGGATTATGAACAGTATCGTGATGATGTGATGGAAAACTCAGATGGGACTGAAAGAATCATTCCAGAGTTGAGCGTCAGAAGGGAAGCTGATCAAGAACAGTGGGCGCTAGAAAACAGCGTGCTTAATGTGGAAATGAAAGACATTGCTGTCAAAGAGACTTACCTCTCTTCACCGATTAGTGGGATTGTGACGTTAGCGCCAGCGGCCGTCGCTGGGATGCAGCTGACGGCCGCCGATTATTTCGAGATCGTCAATCCAGAATCGTTGGTTTTCAAAGCGATTGTTGACGAACTCGATATTGCTCAACTTCAACTTGAGCAACCTGCCCAGATTGAGTTGGACGCCTACCCTGACCAGAGTATTGCCTCAAAAATTTCATACATCTCGTTTGCTAGCCAACAAACAACTACCGGTACGGTGTTTATTATTGAACTACCATTTGCGGATTTGACCAACAATCCGAGCCTACGCCTGGGTATGAATGGCAATGCCACTATTACCTTGGAGAAAAAGACCAATCTGCTCAGCATTCCCTTAGATGCCACTAGAGAAAGTGAGGGCAAAACCTGGGTCGATGTCAGAACCACTGGTGATAATTATCAAGAACGTGAAGTAGTGTTGGGCTTACAAACTGATGAAGAGGTTGAGATTGTTTCTGGTCTGAGTGAAACTGACGAAGTACTCTTGCCCAGCTAATTATTAGCACTTTTTAACAAGTTTTGGTCACACTATGTTGCTTTCCTTACAAAATGTTAGTAAACAATACCAACTTGGGAACATGGTAATCAATGCTCTCAAACATGTGTCGGTGAACGTGGACGCTGGTGAGTTTGTGGCGGTGATGGGACCATCAGGATCGGGAAAGTCAACGTTTTTGCAAATTGCCAGTATCTTGGCTCAACCTAGTGGCGGCGTGATCAAACTCAAAGATCGAGACGTGACGGCTTATGACGAGGTAGAAAGAGCCAAATTGAGAAATCAAGAAATCGGCTTTATTTTCCAACAATTCAATCTTTTAGCTCGAACATCTGCTCTTGAAAATGTCAAGTTGCCCCTAGTTTATGCCGGAGTGAGCGAGAGCGAACAAAACTTGCGCGCTCGAGCGATGCTCGAGCAGGTCGGTTTGGCCGATCGACTGGCAAACACCCCGTCTCAACTCTCAGGCGGTCAACAACAGCGAGTGGCAATCGCCAGAGCGCTGGTGAACAATCCCAGTATTATTTTTGCTGATGAACCTACGGGCAATCTCGACTCCAAAAGCGGCGAAGTAATCAAACAAATCTTAATTGATCTGAGTCACCAAGGCAAAACTATTATTATGGTGACGCATGAGCTGGATGTCGCCGAGATTGCCCAGCGCACAATCACTTTTCATGACGGCGAAATCACCAAAGACCAAAAACAAACACCTAAACGTATATCCCAAACCACTGCTAAAACCAAAAAACCAAGAAAAGCCAAAATAAATGCTTAAAAATACCTTTTTAATTGCTATCAAAGCTATTTTTATCAACAAGGTTCGTACGTTTTTGACCATGTTGGGAGTGATTATCGGTGTTGGTTCAGTTGTACTATTGACTAGTATCGGCACTGGTTTGCAACTCTATGTCGCTGATCAATTTGAGCAACTCGGCAGCAACACGCTGTACGTCGTCCCCGGCAAACCTTTTGGGGATGGCGGTGGCTTTGGTAATCAAGAGCAAGCAATGCTCGAGACCACCAAAGCCACCCTTAAAATTCGCTACTTGGATCAAATATTACGCAACCACCGCGACCTGATTGCTGAAGGAGCGGCAACATCCCCCTTCTCCGCCACCGTCAAGTATAAAAACCAAAGTAAAAAAGCAATTATTTTTGGCGTCAGTGCCAGCTACCCAGAAATTCAAACCAAGGAGGCTGCCACTGGCGAGTGGTTTACCAAAATTGACGAAAATAAACAAGCGGCAGTGGTGGTGCTGGGTGAAAAAATTAGCGAAGAGGTTTTTGGTGATGTTAATCCCGTCGGTAAATTCATCAAGATCGATAGCAAATCGTATAAAGTCGTGGGGCTACTGGACACTATTGGCGGTGGTTTTGGTGGACCTAGTTTTGATAATTACGTTTATATGCCCTACGAAACGCTGGTGAAAAGATTTAACACTGAATATATCGACAACTTCGTGTTCAAAGTCAGAGACGAATTACTAGTTGATCAAGCAAAAAAAGAAATTGAAAAAGAGATGGAAAAGTATTTGGAAGAAGATGAGTTTACTGTTTTTGATCAAACCCAGTTGTTGGATACAATCAACAGTATCCTGGGTGTTTTGACAGCCGGATTGGGCGGAATTGCGGCAATCAGCTTGGTAGTTGGCGGCATCGGCATTATGAACATTATGTTGGTCTCAGTAACTGAGCGAACCCGGGAAATTGGGTTGCGCAAGGCGATCGGCGCAACCCCTAACTTGATCATGATCCAGTTTTTGATTGAAGCTGCTCTCCTCTCCGTTTTCGGCGGCATGATTGGGGTAGTAATTGCATACCTGGGATCGCTGGCACTGCAATCATTTTTCCCCGCCCAAGTCACACTTGGTGCTGTGCTCTTGGCTTTTTCGGTCTCGGCAGTGGTAGGGATAGTTTTTGGAGTGGCGCCCGCCCGCAAGGCCGCCAACTTGTCACCTATTGAAGCACTGCGCTACGAATAAAAGTTGCTCGCTCACTCAATTAAATCTACAATGAGAGAATAATGAAAAAGAAAAAGACGTTTCGCGGTGTTCGTTTTTTGTTTTTGGTTGTCTTGGTATTAGTCGTGACTGTGATTGCCTTTGGTCACAGCTGGGGATTGGCTCTGCCCGAGCCAATCCCCAGCTGGTTGTCTATACTCTCCCCAGCGACTCAACAAGTTACGAACAAAATCCCTCAAATTAATGTCGATCAGGTTGACAATAGTTTAACTAGCCTAACCGAGCGCAGCAGTGTGCTAAAAAACACTATATCCCAAATTGCGGCTGAAGCAGTCAAAGTGGATGACCAAGATAAACCGCTGACTGAAAAAGCTTTAGAGTACGGACGCTATTTGTACTGCAAGCAAGTAGTCGAAGATTGGGAAGAACCAAGTATTACGCCCCCAGAATCGACACTGACGATCACAGAGGAAGAGTGAAAAATACTATAAATTGCTACGGCTAACGATCTCTTTTTCTACCTCGTCTTTATCTTTACCGTATTTAAGCTGTGATAATTTCTTGATCATCTCAGCCTGCTTGGGATTCATCCGCGCCATCATTTTATCCATATCCTTCATCAGCGACATACTAAAGGGCGGCTGCGGCTCATTCTTAACAATCGTTTTGACATAAACGTGATACTTCTCAATATTGGTTAAGTCGTTTTCATTAAAAACTGGAGCAAACTCGTGCTGGAGAAAGTTCGCGTCGGGTACCCCGACGCGGAATGAGATCATCGTCCCGACGTTGCCAAATACCGCATTTTTGACATCTTCGTCAATCTGGGCCACAAACTGGTTAGCAACAATTAGATTCAGTCGATATTTTCTTGCTTCAGAGAGAATTACGGCAAAATCCTCAGTCGCATAGTTTTGGAACTCATCCACATACAGATAAAAGTCCTTGCGTTCGGCCATCGGCATGTTCTGCCGGCTCATCGCCGCTGTCAGCACTTTTGGCACCAAAATCAAGCCGAGAAACTTGGCATCTTCTTCTCCCAAGATACCCTTGGACAAGTTGCAGAGAATGATTTTTTGCTCATCCATCGCTTGACGGAAATTAAACGCACTCATTGGCTGACCAATGATGTTGCGCATCGTTTTATTTGTCACAAACCGACCAAACTTAGAGACAATATAATCCAAAACTTCTGATTTATGGAAATCGCTGGTTTGGGCAATTTGATCAGTCCAGTAGCGACGCACCACCGGATCTTTTACCTCTGGCAAAAGCTCTTGGACAAACTTTTGATCAGTTAAAGCTCGAACCAACTCAATAAAGGTACTACCTTTACGATACATAATCGTCAACATAGCGTTACGAATCGCGTGTTCAAACCGTGGACTAATTATTCCCGTGCGGTGCGGGTCATACAGCTTGTACATCAAGCCAATAATCGCACTCACCACAAAATGGCGCT
>DAOOPX010000044.1:0-7437 GCA_035388465.1 Candidatus Woesebacteria bacterium | reverse complement strand
TATTGTTGGTATGACCGGTTTAAAAAGTGTATACCATGTGCTGACCTACGCTCACTTAGCGTTGGATAGGTTCTTGTAAAAAGTAAATGTAAATGTAAGAATCCGATTATATTATGTGTGAATGTGGAACAATAAAATGAGCAGACAATTTTATTCAGTCCTTGGCGCCTTCATGAATATTGTGAATCAGCCGAATTCCTCAATAAACCCAGCAAAAATATCAAATAATCGGATAAATAATATCGGTGATGCGCTCGAGGGATATGTAAAAGATGCAATCGCCGGTTTGCTCGGGAGAGAATCAATAGAAAACAGTGTCAGAGACAGGGTGTATAGTGATGCTTTCTCCTGGTTGGGTAACGGAAGTAATCCACCCGATTGCATTATCAAAAACGGCGATGCAATAGAAATAAAAAAAGTTGAATCACTGAAATCAGATATCGCACTAAATAGTTCTCATCCTAGAAACAAGTTATATATAGATGACACAAGAGTTGCCTCTGGAGCAAAAACTGCTGAGAAATGGAAAGTTAAGGACATTGTTTATGCTATTGGCACTCCTGATAGCAGTGCTGAACTAAAGAGATTGTGGTTAATATATGGAGATTGCTATTCGGCTTCAAGACAAGTTTATGAAAAATTGTTTACAATTATTGAAAAAGGTGTCAATTCTATTCCTGATACGAACTTTCAGAAAACAAATGAACTTGGCAAAGTGAAAAAAGTTGATCCATTGGGTATTACGACGATGCGTATTAGGGGAATGTGGCACATTGCTAACCCCTCCAAAATATATGGTCATCTTATGGACCCAACGAAAACCAAACAGTTTTATCTGCTTATGAGGGAAAATAAATATCAGTCTTTTTCTCAAGAAGAAAGATTTGAAATAGAGAACATTAAAAAAATAGGATATTCGAATGAGGTCATTGAAATTAGGGATCCTGATAACCCTGCACGATTAATAAAAGCTAGGATAATTAAGTATGAAATATAACATTGTTTCACTTTTTACAGGTGCTGGCGGGTTAGACCTTGGTTTTGAGAATGCCGGATTTAAGATAATTTGGGCAAACGAATTTGATACGACTATTACGCCTACGTTAAGAGAAAACTTTCCAAATACAGTGGTTGACGAGCGTAGTATTACCGATGTTCCTTCTGAAGAGATTCCCAAAGCTATCGGAGTAATTGGTGGTCCTCCATGTCAAAGTTGGAGTGAGGCTGGTGCCGGTAGAGGTTTGGGAGACAAAAGAGGCAAAGTTTTTTTTGAGCATATTAGAGTAATTAGAGACAAGCAACCGCTTTTCTTTTTGGCAGAAAATGTCTCAGGAATGTTGTCAACTAGACATCAACAGGCGCTTTCAAATTTAATAGAAGAATTTAATAAACTTGGTTATAGTTTTGATTATCAGTTATTAAACGCAAAAAATTATAATGTTCCGCAAGATAGAAAAAGAGTAATTTTTGTAGGTTATCATAAAAAAATGAATAAAAAGTTTGTTTTTCCAAAAGTGTCGAGTAACGAACTAACTCTAAGAGATGCGATTTGGGATCTAAAAGATACTGCAGTCAAAGCAAGAGATTTTAACAAAACAAATGGATCAGATCTGTCAACGCCAAATCATGAGTACATGAATGGAGGTTTTTCAACAATTTATATGTCGCGAAATAGAGTCAGAAATTGGGATGAACAATCGTTTACAATTCAGGCTGGTGGCAGGCACGCTCCAATTCATCCTCAGGCACCAAAGATGAAATTTGTTGATTATGACAAAAGAATATTTGCTCCTGGTAAAGAGCACTTATACAGAAGGTTAACTGTAAGAGAGTGCGCCAGAATCCAGACTTTTCCCGACGATTTTCGTTTTATATATGATGATTTAGCTACTGGTTATAAAATGGTTGGTAATGCTGTTCCTGTTAAGTTCGCAGAAGCGTTAGCAAAACAGATCAAAAGCGATATCGATGCGTATTATCTAACAATAAACCAAAAACATTTGTAAGGTGGAGATGACGGGTAATGAGCCCGTGTCTGTGAATAGTCAAAAACAGCTTCTACAAGTGTAGTTCATCTTTGAGTTGGTGGAGTGCGCGGGTGGATGAACAAACCGGAGCACACTCCCTCTGTACAATTTGCTTATTTCTGATCGGCACAGACGATCAGATTGTCACACTGACTGATTTGTCACCCACCCGCGCGCGCCAGTGAAACGCCTCGAATGAATGCCACTTATGCGAAAAGCACTTGTGGAGCTCTGAATGAATCGACAAAAGAGTCGACACCTTCGGCAACCTCAGTTACGAAGTTGCGAGCTTTGCTGCTGATTGTATCTGCAGTTATGTTTTAGTCCTTTTTTACGTCTTTTGACCAAAGACGACTTGCGACTGTTAAAGAGCTTGTCACGTCAAAGCGTTACATCCCCAAAGGGTAAAGTTAATTATAGCTTAAACCAGTCAATTTCTCAAGGGCGGCGGCTGTGGCCGCCGCCTCATCGGTTTTACCCAGTTGCTGATACAGTTCTGTCAAGTTTATCAGTGTGGGAATGAATTGAGGGTCTCTTTCCAACGCCAATTGGTAATACTCAATTGCTTTTTCTTGTTTTCCGCTAATTGAGTAGAGATTAGCCAAATTATGGTAAATCTGCGGATAGCTATTATTGAACTCAAGTGCGTAAGTATACTGTTCAATTGCTTGGTCAATTTGCCCACCATCTGCATAAGCGATGCCGAGATTATTTCTGATTCGGGCAGAGTCGGTATAACGAAGTAAATAGGTGTAAAAAGAAATTGGGTTACGCCATAACCAGTTTTGGCGGATAGTAAACAAACCTAAGGCAATCGTCACAACGATTAAAAAAACTTTTGAAAATGATATGAACTTGTTTGTTAATGTAAATTTTCTCAAAGTCATTGACAATATCCTCCAAAGAACGATAAAAAAACCGATCATCGGCAAGTACTGCCAGTGTTCGTAGATCATGCCGTTGATGGGGATAATGCCCGATACAGGTGAGATAGTCAGAGCAAACCAAGCACTACCAAACCAAATCCAGGTAGTAGAGTGTTTAATTCTCTCCAAATCTCCAGCAATGAATAGCAACAGGATTGCGCCGAAACTCAGCCAGGGCCAGATTGAGGCTAGACTGTTGACAATTTCTAGATCACGTTCCATATGGAGCGGGTAGGGAAAGAGGAGTAGTTTCCAGTAAATCCAGATAGCTTTACTGAAAGTCAGCATTCTGACAGCCAGGCTTTGGGAGTACTCGGTGGCCTCAGTATAAAAATTGACGGTGTTTTGAAAATTGAAAACGGTCAAGCGGAGGAAGAAGTAGGTGGTGGCGAGCGCGCTCGCCGCCACCAGTGTAATTCTAGCTATACGATGATTTAACTGATGGTTTTTACGATTCTTTTCTAAAACAAATTGTTGCCAGTAAATCTGAAATATTAATGCCACAGTGCTAATCGCAATTTCTTTAGCTAACATGGCCAGCAAAAAAATGCCAGTGATGTAGACTGGCCAGACTTGGTTGGGCAACAAGCTTGATTGTTGATCGGGCGTTTTGCGAATTACTTTGGCAAACATTAGTAAGCAGGTGAAAGCAAGCAAAGCAGATAGCGAATCACCGCGGGAGTTGATATATACCACCGCTTCGGTTTGAATGGGGTGGACGAGAAAAATTAAACTTAGCCAAAACGCTGGATCTTTCCAGATAGAGTTACTTTTACTTCCAATCCCAATTTGGGTCAAAAGTAAGTACAAAAGTATGCCGGCGCCGGCGTGGAGTAGGGTATTAGTCAAATGAAAACCGAAGGGCTTGAGTCCCCAAATGGCGTGATCAATCGCAAACGACAAACTGGTGAGTGGGCGGTAGTAATTACTAGCGATGCCGGCGCCGGCAGTAGTGCTCTCGGTAAAAATTGCTGGTAAATCAAAGTTGAGAACTGAGGTATTTTTATAGATAAATTGCTCATCGTCCCAGATAAAATGATTGCCAAACGAGGGTAAATAAATCAAGAAAGTGAGAGCTAAAAGCACTAGCAACTTGGTTTTCAACACAGGGTAATATTAGCATGAATTTACATGCCGTGAGCGACACACAGAGCGTTAACTTTGGTGGAACCGTGCTGTTTCAAAACGTTGGCGCACTCGTTAAGAGTAGCGCCACTGGTAACAACGTCATCGATGATTAATACCTTAGGCGGAGCTTTGTGGTTAAAAATTGGATTAATTCCAATCTGATTTTCTAATTGCTTAAGTCGATCCTGACGATGCTTGAGTTTGGCTAGTTGGGGGGTGTGGTGCAGTCTTAGCAGCAATGGTACATAAGGTTTGTTCATCAGTTGGGCCAGAGTCTGAGCAATCAACTCGGCTTGATTGAAGCCTCTTTCTTGACGACGTTTGGGATGAATAGGGACAGCGGTCAGGCAATCGATATCTTGGGGCGGCCAGCTGCAGTGGTACAGCAGCTGGCCGCACACTGCTCCAGCATCTTTGATACTTTGGTACTTGAGCGCTTTGATCAACTTTTTGATTGCACCTTTATACACACAACACGCCCAAACGCTGTCTAAGTGTCGTTCTGGTAAAACTAACCGAATTGGAGCAGTATGAAACTCTAGTTGAGCAAAGCAACTGGGGCAGAGTAATTGTCCAAACTTACCACAGTTGACACAGAACTGAGGAAAAATAAAATCCAGAATCCACGACCATACGCGATTGCTAATTTTTGCTACCACCGGAAAAGTTTAGCTTGAAAACCTTAAACGAAGCGTAATAAAAAATGTGGTCGCACCAGGACTTCCCGATTTCGCTAAAGCTTCATCGGGATAAACTCCTGCCCGCAATGCGTTGCATAGCAAGGCAGGCGGGTCTCGTCTTGTGTGCTTCCTGTGGTCGCACCAGGACTCGAACCTGGGACCTCACGAATGTGAATCGTGCGCTCTAACCAACTGAGCTATGCGACCATGTAACCTCAAGATTATAACATTAGATCAACTGATACTGGGTCAAAACTTTTTCGACTTCTGCGGCAGAGTTAGTTTTGACCAACTCCAGTCGGATTTCTTTGGCTTTGGGTAATGACCTAATGTACCAGCCGAGGTGTTTGCGCATGGGTAAAAAATTGTAATTTGAGCGATGAGCAAAAGTTTTCTCAAAAACTTGAGCGTGTTCTAGAGCGATTCGGGCGAGTTTTGGCTGATCTGTTTCTTCATCAGCTAGAAACACAAATGGGTTGCCAAAACTCGCCCGACCGATTAACACGCCATCAAGATTGTGTTTGTTAGCTAATATTTCTGCTTGCGCTCGCGATTGCACATCGCCATTACCGAAAATTAGCGTCCGCTTTTTACCAGAAGCTGTAGCATATTTTTTGGCGATGTTTGCTGCTTGACCAATATCTTCCCAGTTGGCTTGTCCGCCATATCCTTGTTTGAGCGTGCGCCCGTGCACAGTTATTAATTCAGGATTAGTTTGGAATAGCACTTCCAGCCACTCAGTAATGATTGAGTCTGAGTAACCCAAGCGCGTTTTGATGGAGATCGGTATATTTCTCTGGCAATTTTGATACTGTTTTGGCAACTGCTTGCTTCTCAACTCGACAATTGACCTTATTTCTGGAGAAAAGTCGGCGCAGTCTGCCACCGTTTGTCCACTTTGATAGTCTTGAACGCCCTTTTGTACTGCTCGAACAATTTGTTGAGCCAGCTCAGGAGTTTGGATCAGACCGGCACCAGAGCCGTGGTTGGTGACTGTTCGAGCAGGGCAACCCATGTTGATATCGATGCCATCAAATCCCAGTTGGCTGACCAAAATAGCTGCTTGGCGGAAAAATTCTGGAGTTTTCCCAAAAATTTGGGCAACAACTGGGCGTTGTTGCTCATTGTAAATGAAGTGGTCAAGCAGTACCGCAGCTGAGTGGCACAATCCCTCGACGCTGACAAACTCGGTAAAAATTACATCTGGATTGCCATATTTTTTGGTAATCACACGAAAAGGATGATCGGAAACTCCGTCCATGGGTGAGAGTCCCACGGTTGGTTTGTTTAGCTGGTGCCAGAAAGATGATTGCTGCATATCGGCTCAGGGAGAGTATTATAGCCTGATTATCTCCCCCTGAGCCAATCTTGTTTTTATTTAGCAGTTTTTTTTATGGCGCGCAATTCATCCTCTAGTGCTTTTCTAGCAGTCTGAGTCATATCTTTCTCGATTGATTTAATTGCTTGTCGGAGCAATTTAATGCAGCCCGCTTTATTATTTGAAGTGCACTCTTGATTAGTATCAGCAAAGAATTGTAACCAGATTTCCATAACCGGGTTGCTAATCTCTTTGAGTTGGGCAAGCTCCCGCACCAACTCTTTAAATTGGAAGTAACTGCTTATTTTAGTAACACTGTCCTCACCTGAGTGTGAATAATCGAGTTGGTACAGCGTCGGTTTTTGGCCGGTGAAGCCAAAAACCGAGAGATCACTCACGTTTCCATCCAAGTCATAGGTAAAAATTGTGGCTTGGAATTGACCAAATTTTTCTTGGCTCAACCAAAGTTGATACTCACCGAGTTCTGGCTTAGGTAACTCCACGATTTTTAAGCCACTGGTGCTTTGATCGGGGAGGAGATTACTACCCAGATAATTATTTAGGTACTCAATCTGATCAAATTGAATTATTTTCCCAGATGGTGTTACCAGTTGTCCAGTGAGCTGGGGTGGAATGCCGATGGCAATGTGAGAGAGATCGGTGTGGCTGGGATGAAACAATCTGACTGATTTGAGCGGTTGTTGGTGTTGGCTGAAGTTACTGAAAGAGTAGGCTGGATCTTTGATCTGCAGATCCAGCCCATCAGCTGTCATTCCATCGCCAACCAAAAAATGCCCCGGGATTTCTAAAATCACTGGTTTCTTGTCCTCAACGCTGACCAGGGCGGTATCTATCAAGTTTTCGCCAGTTTCTTTGGTGTATTCGAGCGCCGGCGTTCCCTCTGGAGTGCTCAATTGTTTAGTGAGTCTGGTGACCGCCAGCCAATTGAGCAAGCCGTTGCCCCAGTATCCATCAGGCTGTGATTTGAGCCACTCGTTTAGTGTTTTTGGATCAATTGTTTCTCCGCTGGGTAATGTATTGATCTGATAATTGCGCAGAATCATGGCCATTGAGCTCAAGGCGCAGCCCCAGCGCGCGATGGTGGGTTGATCCGACCATTTTGTGGCTGAGTCATATTCGCTATCGCCCCAAGATTCATCAGTTTGCATAAAGTGGGGCATGAGCTCTGAGTCCGGCGATTGATCAAGATCGTACACCACCACATTATCGAAGATGACTTGAGTCGAGTAGACTGCCCCAGTCCCAACTTTTAAACCGCTTTTGCCGTAATCGTTCTCGGTGAAATTCGGGTCAAAATCTTTCAAGATTTGCTCGCTATCTACATAAACTTCGATGTT
>DAOOPX010000043.1:0-7537 GCA_035388465.1 Candidatus Woesebacteria bacterium | reverse complement strand
GTTTTGGCCACCGAAGGATATTTTGGCACGCTGCCAGATGGAATTTTGATGTATCTGCATCGGCAGAATGTCGAAAACATCTTTGTCATGGGAATCGGTCAACCAGTTCACGAGTTGCCGCCTGAGTTCATTCAGGCGGCCAGCACTGCCGATCAAGCTTGGTTGCTGGTCAACTCGCATCGCAACTTTCTCAACTTCAACGTTGATCAGCTGCTCGCTGAGTACTGTCGTCCCAATGGTACCCCTTGCTTGCAGTTGTGGAATGTCAGCGAAATCATTCCTTAGACACAGTTTAATATTGAGCAAAGTAATAGCCAAAACCGCGTGAGGTTTTGATCAGGCTGTGAAACTCACCCAAGTGAATCCTGAGTCTGCGAATGTAGACGTCGAGCGTTGACTCGGTGGGTAGTTTATTGACGTTCCCCCAGACATAATCGATCAGCATGGTTTTGGTGACTACATTTGGCCGATGACGGATCAAGCAGGCGAGAATCTGATTCTCTTTCCGGCGTAGTGGTTTAGGTGGCCGGCTTTCTATTAACAGTGTGCCAGTCTCGGCATTCAGCCGGACTGGCCCCACTGCGAGGGTGTGGTCGGGATAGACTTTTTCTAATCTGAGCAAGTTGCTGATGTGTTGTTTAAGCTCAATTGGCGAAAACGGGTGCGAGATCATATCCGAGCCACCGGCTTGATAGATGCCCGCCCGTTCATTCGAGTGGGTTAAGTACTGGCAGATAACTAATGATCGAGTCGAGTAAGAGGATTGATTAAAATATCCAATCAATTCAAGCGCGGTCTGACAGTTATTCTGACCAAAGTCAGCGATAAGCAGATCAAATAGCTGGTGTTGGGCGTGTTGATAAATTTTGTCAATATTATCTGAAGCGTAAACCTTCATCTGGGGAAATTGCCCGCTAATCAATTGTATTAGCGAATCTTGCTTGCTCCAAATCAAAATTTTTTGCATTGGCTTGGTAGTATAAGTACATCTTTGATATAGAAAATGTGTCACTGCCACACATTGACAAACTCGTTAACCTCTCGAAACAATTGTTTGTTAAAATACGTCAGGATAATTTTGCCTCGTCGTCTAATGGCAGGACAACGGACTCTGAATCCGTTTATCTTGGTTCGAATCCAAGCGAGGCATCAAGCGTAAGCGCAGATGCATCGCGTAAGATGAGAAGTTTACCCCGTCAGCGCCGTAGGCGCATGCGGGGAATCCAAGCGAGGCATCCAATCTCCGCTCCGAGAAACTCATGATTTTAGGAGTATAATCACGCTGTGGGTTATATCCCCTGGTATTTAACAGTGATTCGCTTAGTTATCCCTTTTTCGATTTTACGTTTTTAATTATTTGGTATTCTGGCTTCGATATTAGTCGATTGCTCAGATTGGGATATTATTGGGGTGAAATCTAGCAGCATAGATTCAATATACCAAAATTGGGATAAGGCGATGGATCTATATGCCTCTCTTTTTATCGTTTGGGTAGTGCGTCAATGGCACGATGTATGGGCACGAAGAGTGGCGCTGGGATTCTTTGGCTACCGGCTGATTGGAGTCATCCTGTTTTGGCTTACTGGTTGGCGACCAATTCTTTTCTTTTTTCCCAATGTTTTTGATAACTTCGTTATTTTGTGTTTAAGTATTATTTGGTTAACTAAAAAGAAAACGCTCAACTTCGATCCGTTGCATAAAGCCATAATGTTGGGTGTTTTAATAATTCCAAAAATGACCCAAGAATACTTTCAGCATTTTTTGGGTCTTCAGCCATGGGAAATATATAGTTTTGGCAGTTGGTTGGGGTTTAAAGGCGCGGTATCACACCAAGCCGACTGGATTTTTTGGGGAGTGCTATTATATTTAGTGCCAATGGTTGGATTTTTACTGTATAGCAGAAGAAATAGATTTAAATGATCAGTATATGAAAATTCAAGGACACAGGGTTGCGACAGCAACTTTCATAATAGCAACTGTTATATCCATCACTTACTTTATCCTGGGAATTTTATTATTGTCACAAAACGATCAACTTGATCATTTTATAATTATTTTCAGCATTCTTATATTTTTATTAGATGGAGTAGTAATTTATGGATTGATTCATAAAAAACGTTTAGCTTACAGAATGGCTTTAGCACTTAGTTTATTAAGCTTTGTTTCATTATTCTCATCTTTTCAAACGGATGGTTTTCTTTTTTCAATAGCGGGTGTTTTATTGTGGTTAAATAGAAAAGAATTTTCAGAATAATAAGTTTTCATTTTATCAAAAGAGCTAAGTAAAGAATTGAGTGGTCGGATCTAATGATTTTTGTTATACTGGCCGACTATGAAAATGTCGGCCCAACATAAATCTATCTGGATCGGTTTGGGGGTTGGTGCGCTTTTTCTGGTGTTGTTTTTCACTAGAGTAAATGTTGGACATCTTGACCTTGACTCAAACTTTTCCAATTCTGAAAAAGCGCCAAACCCCAAGCCAGGACCTACAATAATATCTACTCCTTTTGCTAGGCTAACTATTCCTTACTTGAGAACTATTCCGATAGATAGCCAACTCGCTGATCTAGAACTATTTGAAAATAAGGGATCGTATCAGTCATATCTGACTTCATATATGTCTGAAGAATATCGAATCAATGGCTTGCTAACCATTCCGACTAGCGAGATGCCAGAGGGCGGTTGGCCGGCGGTGGTGCTCATTCACGGCTACATTCCACCTGCTCAATACCAAACCACTGGGCGATATCAAGATTACGTCGATTACATAGCCAGAAATGGTTTTGTTGTGTTCAAAATTGATTTGCGTGGTCATGGTGATTCTGAGGGCGAAGCCAGCGGCGCCTACTATTCTGGTGATTACATTATCGATACGTTGCATGCGATTAATGCTCTTGAAAAATCTCCCTCAGTAAATTCCGCGCGAATTGGTTTGTGGGGCCATAGTATGGCTGGAAACGTCTTGCTAAGGACAATGGCTGTCAAGCCCGATATAAAAGCCGTAGTCATATGGGCGGGCGCTGTGTTCTCATATCAAGACTGGCAAGAGTATGGATTATCCGATCACTCGTTTCGCTTGACCGACTTGGAGCGCTCGGATCGTCAATCCGAGCGCCAAGAGCTGTTTGACACTCACGGCCAGTTCAGTCCGAATAATGAGTTTTGGCGCACAGTTCCTGCGACTAATTACCTACAAGACATGACTGGCTCAATTCAGCTTCACCACGCCGAGGATGACGCGGTAGTCAACATTGCCTATAGCCAAGATTTAGCCGAATTACTAGAGCAAGCAGGTACTTCTTATGAATTCTACGATTACTCCAGTGGTGGTCACAACCTTACCGGCAGTGCTTTTTCTACAGCCATGCAAAGAACTGTTGAGTTCTATCACAGAAACCTGATTAGCTCTGAATAAAACTCTTAGCGATTCAATCTGGTCTTCACAATAGCCACACAATGTATAATCCAGACTCACGAATTATTAAGGTATATTAAATAGCTCAAATGAATCCAGAACTAAGATCAGCCATGTTAGGTCAAGGAGATGCGGAAACCGGCAAAGAGAGTGACCGGGGACTTATTAATTACTTGTTGCGAATGTCTGCAGTTGGATTATTAAGGTTAGTCGAGCGAGTAAAATATCAAGTCGAAGTTTCACCTGAGTCGCTGGCAAACTTGCGTGCGGCTAATGGAATTTTGGGTAGTGAAGCATTAATCGCCTATGCCAATCATAAAAAATTTATTGACGCTGCTTACATCATTCTAGTTCTTCGAGCAGTTTTCTCAAACCTCAAAGCAGCTGGTGTGCCAATGGCAGAAAAGTATACACAGCCGAATCTTCAGCATCCAATGTCTGTGTTGTTTGCACCTCTAGCTCAACTAGTTAAATCTGCTGGAGTTGAACTTTTACCCACACATCAAGAAGGAGTAACAATCAAAAATCTTTTTGGTCATAAAAAAGATTCGAGTGGGAATGTAGTAAGAGTCCTTGGTCAATTTATCAATAAAGGACGGGGTCACTTGGTGGGGATTAATCCAGAGTCGAGAAGGAATCCAGATGCTGGTTTATTACCGTTTCGAAATGGTCTAGCAGTGTTAATCGCAAATAATCCAGATGTAAAAGTGTTACCGATTGGTTTCATTTATGTTGAAACGACGAAAACTATGCAAATTCTAGTGGGCGAGCCCTTTATTCCTGTTGTGGAATTAGGTGGTGACACTAATGCTCAGAGTAGTTCAGATCAAGTGGATAAAGACACGATTGCAGAGATTACAGCTTTATGTCGAGTTAAACTGGAAAGTTTGTTGGAGTCGGCTGAAGAATCTCAACCTGGGGAGTAATCGTAAGTGATATGATTGTCTAATATGCCATGGTATGTCGCTGCAATCTTATCTGCCATTTTCGCCGCCTTGACTTCGATCTTGGCTAAGATTGGGATCAAAGACGTGGATAGTAACTTGGCCACCGCGATCAGGACGAGTTTTATTTTGGTGTTCACCTGGGGGATTGCATTGGCTCAAGGCTCGGTGGCCAAGATTAATCAAATCTCCAAGCACGCGTGGATTTTTTTGGCTCTTTCTGCAGTTGCAACCGGGTTGTCCTGGCTTTTCTATTTCTACGCCTTGAAAATCGGTGAGGCACGCAAAGTTGTGCCGATTGATAAACTGAGTTTAGTTTTGACCATTATTTTTGCCGCAATTATTCTCAAAGAAAAAATGACTCTCCAAGTTGCCCTGGGTGCTATCATGATGACCATCGGTACCCTAGTTATCGCCTACGCCAAATAAAATGATGGTATGATGTACTGGGCAATGATGAAACTACTGCATGTCCTGTTCCATTCGATCTTTATCATAATTTCAATTATTTTTGCTTACTATTGGTACAAAATTCGCCCCGACGATATTAGGGCAGAGTGTCAGAAAATGATGGCAGAGCAGCAACGAATGGGTTCCAGCGCTCGCAACGTCAATGATCCAAATTCGCAATATGAATTTTGTGTCAGTGAGCTTGGTTTAAAGTAATTAATTAACTCATTTTTTTATGAGAGATTTTTGATGTTTGGTGCGGAGTGAGTGATATTGATCAGATCTAGTGCCATTGGTATTAATTAGCTTGGCAATATACTCTGCGCCAATGTAATGAGGCATGAGGACGTAGGTGGCGCCTGAGCGGTACAGCTCAAGCGCCTCAGCTTTGGTCTGTGCCATGGGGATGATGATGGCTTTGGCGCTGCGTTCCCGAAAGTGGGTAGTGATCAACACGTTGGTAGCGTTATCTGGAATTGTTGAAATAATTACCTTGGGTTTTTGTAAGGGGAGCTCGCTCAAAAACTCAATATCAGCCGCATCACCAAACCGGCTATCAAGTCCCAGCAAGTCGACGCGTTCTCGTGATTGTGGGTTAAAATCGACTACCAGAAAGCTCAGTTCGAGTTTTTTCAGCGCGCCGGCGAATAGGTGGCCGACCCGATCGAAACCGAAGATAACGCTGTCGAAGTTTTCTCCCACTGATCCGGGATCAGTAGTTTTACGCTTAAGTAACTCGAGAAAAACCAGAAACTTGGTCAGTTTGGGATAAAGTTTCTCTGAATAAAGAATCATGTAGGTGGAGCCAGCAATGGTAATCAAGCCGACTAAGGTAATTAATGAAAGGATGTCAGCGCTCAAGTGCCCAACGCGAAGACCTAACGCCCCAAGAATTAATGAAAACTCACTGATTTGAGCCACAGTCATGCCAGCCATATAACTGGTTTTACGATTAAATCCTAGATGATTCATCAAAATGATGACGATGATGGGATTGCCGATCAGCACAAACAGGGACAAAACTATAGCAGGAACAATCAAGCTGCCTAAGTTATCGACTTGGAGTTGTGAGCCCAGCAGGATGAAAAAGATGATGATGAAGAAGTCGCGCAGCGGCTTCAGCCGCGAAGCGATCTCGATAGAGTAGGGCGTGACTGAGAGAGTCACGCCCGCAATTAAGGCGCCAATCTCGATAGAAAACCCGAGGTAAGCAAACAAGCTCGCTAATCCCATTCCCCAGGCTAAAGCAGCTAAAAACAGTAATTCAGCTGACTGGGCAGTGTACCCGACGAGCTTGGGTAAGATAAACTTGGAAGTCAGGAATAAAAATAACAAGATCAGTCCGGCTTTGGTTAAAGTGTAAGCTAAGGTCACCAGTAGACCTTGTTCACCGCCAGTTGAGGACATGGTGATAAATATCATGATGATGGCAGCAAACACGTCTTGAACCAAGAGAAGGCCAACCGCGATCTTGGCATAGATTTTTTGCATATCTTTTTTGTCAGTAATTAATTTAAGGATGATGATGGTGCTGCTAAAAGTCAGGGCAATCGCCACATACAAAGCAGCTAATTTGTCTATCCCCAGGGCAATAGAGATCAAGAAACCGATCAGTGAGGTGAAAAAAACTTGACCCAAGCCCATCAGCAACGATACCTTTCCCACTTCTTGAATCACTTTGGGACTTAAGTACAGACCGACGATGAACAGGAGAAACACAATCCCAACTTTGGCAAATAGCTCGAGCTCATCTTCAGCTTTGAGTAGATTGAGGAAGTATGGCCCGGCGACGATTCCTGAGATAATGTATCCCACCACCAGGGGTTGCTTAAGTTTCTTAATTATCAGGGTTACAAGGGTAGTGAGGGCGAGCAACGAACTGAGCTCAATGAAAACTGACAGCATAAAGTTATTTATTTATAACACCAACTTTATCAATTAGGGGAAACTCTTTGCGAACGAGTTGCCAATATTTATCAGAAAGTGTTGATGAAAATTGAGCGAACTTGCCCCGTTCCATACCGCTGCATAATTTTCGTTCCCAAAATCTGATGGTGTCAAGCACTTCCAAACCAATTTGGTGAAAGTCTGGTGACAGTTTATCCGGATTTAAAGTAGCCTGGTGATGAACTTGAGTGAAGCGGTCGAACAACTCCTGGTTCTTATCTTTCATCAGCTGGTAATAATGATGGTGTTTTGTCATGCTGAGCAGCTTAATTTTTTACGGATTTCAGTCTAACATATCCAAATCTTGTTTCGCTACTAGCGTGTATTGATCGGAGTTTGCTATTATCGTGATATGAACTTTGAACAGGTTAAGGAAATCTTAGGAGATGAGGCCACCCACCTGTTGGAGTACCGCACTCCCAAACTATCGACTGAACTTTTGACTCAACCTGGTCCTGAGCAGATGTTGAGTGTGATGCGCCAATCTGATCGCTCCGCAAGCGTGATTGCCAATTTGAGCAAGCTTTATCGACACGGTAGATTAGCTGGTACTGGTTATTTGTCAATTTTTCCCGTTGATCAGGGTTTGGAGCACACCGCGGCCTTCTCTTTTTATAAAAACCCGATTTACTTTGATCCCGAACAAATAGTCAAGTTTGCGCTTGAAGCAGAGTGCAGCGGCGTAGCCACCAGTACGGGAGTATTGGGCTTGATCTCACAGAAATATGCAGACAAGATTCCGTTTATTGCCAAGCTTAATCATAGTGAGCACTTGACCTAT
>DAOOPX010000042.1:0-7537 GCA_035388465.1 Candidatus Woesebacteria bacterium | reverse complement strand
AAATGATGGTCAATAAAAACCAGACGCTGGTGTGGAGATTCACCACTACCGCACCAGCGTAAACTCGAATGACAAAGCCCGCGGCGATTGAGACTACGTCAAAAATGGGCTGGTTTTTCAGATAAAAAGCGTAAATAATTTGGAGTAAGAAGTAGGCCCAAACCAATAACTGGAAAAACCAGCCCAGGTTCCAAGAGATGAGAAAAGTTGCTATCAATCCTAGTATGGCCACAAACATGGCTAGTTGTGGAGATATTTTTCCAGAAGCGATTGGCCTTTTGCTCTTGAAAGGGTGGGAGCGATCGGCTTGGCGATCAACTAAGTCATTAATCAAATAAATACTTGAGGTCAGAGTGCAAAAGGCCAGCACTGCCCAAGTAACTGTGACCGCGTACGGCCAACCATTAGTCGGAACATAAAAAAAGAAACCAGAAAAAACCAAAGCAGCATAAAGCGAAACATTTTTTACCCACTGCCTGGGGCGCATTGATTTGAGGAGATAATAGGCAGTCATGAGAAGGGTGTTGTGTTTCATCGTTTGTATATATTGAGCGCATTAATTTTCGCCCAGATCATAAATGCAAAGACTAAGCCAAAAACCAGAGCGATTGTACCTAATTTTTGCCAAGTATTCAAATACAGTGAGAGCATGCCCAAACCAAAACTGCTTAACCAATAAAAGACAGCAGTTTTGGTTTGGGACCATCCCAAGACATCAATTAATTTGTGATGCATGTGACCCCGGTCGCCGAAGAACGGCGATTTTTTGGCCCGAAGCCGACGCAAGATGGTGAAGACTGCGTCAGCAGTGGGTACGGCCAACACCATTAGCATTGTGGCAACTTTGGCTCCAGAAAGAATCGCAAGAACTGATAAGAGTAGGCCAGCTAAACTACTTCCTCCGTAACCCGGCATGCTTTTCTGTGGTTGCCAGTTCCAAAATAAATAGCCGGCATATGCTCCGGCCACAATAAAGCAGAGAATAATCGTGCCAAATTGGGTAGGATCATCGATAAACTTGGTTGAAAGTAAGCCTATAAAACAGCTAGAAATTACCACCAAGCCAGACATTTGACCAGGTATACCTGAAGACCAATTAATAATGTTCATGTTCCAAACAATGAAGATGAGTGCCAAAAAGTCAGCCAGGATCCAAATACTGCGCCATTGATTAAAGATAAAAAATCTCAGTTGTGGTTGATCGAGGTGGATAACTCCAACACCAAATGGGTTGGAGACATAAGCAATGCCTATTCCAGCTCCAACAACAATTAGAGCAACTAAAAAATTGCTGATTAGTCTGACCCAAGGACTGATATTTTTGACGTCGTCCCATACGCCCACCGCCACGGTGATCAGACTGGCAATTAGTATCGCAATTAAGTACTTATCAAATTGGAGAAATAAGGCGCAGGCGATTAGTATAGCCAAAAAAATACTGATGCCGCCGCCGCGAGGAATCGGTTGGGTATGGATTACCTTGACATGTCTAGTTTTAGTTGGATCATCCAACCAATCGAGGCGGCGGTAAAGCCAGATGACCATGGGTGTTAAACAGAAGGTCAGCAAAGCTGCGGTAATGAAGGCAATCATACTCGAATTTTACTTAGGTAATCAGAATAATTCTTACGGCACTCATTAACAGCACAATTTGAGAGGCTAAACTTGCCCAGGCATATAATCTAAGCAGAGAGCTTTCAAGTGAAGACATTAGGTGTACGACTATCATCGTAATCAGACTAATAATCATTGAGAGAGCTGGTAAGAGAATCAACCACATTTTGGGTTGGAGGATATTTTCGGGATCTGCCAAAGTATAAAAAATGGGTAGCTCTGGTTGAGCAAAGATAATATAGTTACCACAAAGTAAGGCGATGAGTAAAGTCAGGAACAAACCCAGGTAAATTGGAGGACGGAGTTTCGGATGAAATATCTGGAGTAAACTGGGTAATTTATTCATTTTTTTAGTTGCCACACACTTAGATACTCAGATTTGAACCTGGGCTTATATTTCTGGTAGACAAACCGCTTAAACGACTCAGGAGGAGTTTCAGCATCTTTCATTACCACAATGAATGGTGGTTCAGCTTTGATAATGTTGGCAAGACTTTGATCAAGCCGTTTTAGATCAAGAACATGGAAAAGCACGATAAATTGATCAGGTGGAGACGTTTGAGTCTGGGCATAAAGCATTGGATTTGTTCCCCAAATGTAAACCTCTTTTTCTCCCGATTGTTCAATTATTGACGCAGCTTGCAGATTGTCTTTGACTAAAGCATTAAATTGGTTAAAGTAAGTAGCGCTCGCAATTTTGCCTGTGGCGAAGCGATAAAAATTTTGGTAATAAGTAAGAGTTTCATACCCCCAAAAATTAAGTAATTGGTTGATCAGTAGAAAGATGATCAACAACACAGCAAAAATTAATAAATGCCATGTTTTTTTTGTGCTATTCAAAGAGTGAGAAGTTAGTGAAGCAATAACACTAAAGATTAAAATGCTTGCCGGTAGAACCAGCTGAATCAGGTAGTGTGGGTAGGGGCGATTGGAAAGTGTGACAGCGACTAAAGCCAGCATGGTCCAAGCGGCACTCCAGCGAGTCAGGGGAGTAAGGTTATTTTTTGTCAAGGTCAAGCCAACAATAAAGATTGCAGCAAACAAGAACTTGCCGACGAGTGGAAGCCAGATTGAAGCAAACCAAGACGAGACTTCTGGAATCCAAGTGCCGGTGTAGTGAAAGTTATAGAGTAAGCCATACTGCAAGTACTCGCTGCCAGCTCCCTTGATCACGAAATATATAACTGAAAGCAAAAGTGAAATTAGTAAGCCGGCTAACCACCAACGATATGAAAGGAGGGTGGTAATTAATTGCCTAAATAATGTTTGATAAAATTTGGGTTGAGAAATACTTGCCCATTTAGTTTTATTAAATACTGCAAACCAGCCGATTAAGCCTACAGCTGCTGCATCAAAAATCGCTGGGACTTTGGTGAGAATTGCGGCTCCCATCAGAGAGCCGCTAATAAATAACAACTTGGCATTGTTGGGTTTTGTGTTAGCCTGAACAGCTTGCTCGGCAGAAAAAAACTTACGCCAAACTTGAGTTTTGCTCAGCACATACAAACTAGCTAACACAAAACCCAGAACAAACAGCTCGCCATTAGGAATCAATCCTTCGAGAAGCGGGGTGGTGGTAAAGATGATAAACACTAACGTTGCCGCATATGCAAGGACCCGGTGCTTAAGTAATCGTGAAACAACAGCGTAGTACAGTCCGTAGCTCACCAACATCCAGCCGGTCAGCAGCAAGCGAAAATTGAGTTGCGAACCAACTTTGGCCAAGTAATAAATAATCGGTGTTTTGTGATCAACGATATCGCGGTAAAGCACCTTGCCTTGATTTAGGGCGTTGCCGATCGTCAAATAGATAGCTTCATCACCATACCAGTATGGTTCAAAAAAACTGGGAATTCGCAAAATCAAGGCAAACAACAATAGAAAACTTAAAACTCGAAATTTTTCACTTCCTCTGTCAATTCTGAGCCACAATTCTTTAAGAGTTTTTGACATGTTTCGGTTGTGTAAAGTTGCTATGAGTAGATTACTTGATTTTTCCCTAGTTTGTCAAAGCGAGTATTTGAGTCTTAAACTTTTTCTGTTACGCGATACTCGATGTATTTACCCAGCATCAACCGGGTGTGGGCATCAATCCCTGGTAGGGCAGAAAAAAAGAAACCGACCACTGGGAGGAGCAAAAATTCAAGTGGTTGGAGAATCACCGACAGAAGTTTTCTCGATTGAGGTCGGGGTGGGCGGTTGAGGGCATCAATGATGAAAATGACCACCATCGATACCAGCGAGATGGTTAAAAGTGTTGATGTGGCCTGGGGTAAAGTTTTGCCAAGAATAGAACGATTGAACTCTTCATTGAGCAGGGGTGGGAAAAAGGCGGCAATGGTGATCGCAAACCAATTAACTGGCCAGAGGAAGTGATCCTCGATTGTTTTAATTACTCGGAGAGTTTTTTCCCAGAAAGGGATATTTTCAGCAATGATGTACTGACGAATGATGTAAGCATCGTCACTGACACCCCAGGCCCAGCGTTTGAGTTGTTCATATTGATTGACAAAGGTTTTCCACCAAGTACTTGATTCGGCCGCATCAGCATAAACGGGGAGGAAAATTGGTTTAACACTAAACTTTCCCGAAGTGGCAAAGTAGGATTTAAAAAATAAGCGATAGTCCTCGGGAATGACATCGGTATCCCAATAGCCGATGTCATCGACATGTTTGAGAGAGGTGGTGTAGCTCGAAAAATTGATTAACCGATCGGCGCGTTTGAGAATATACATTTGGGTGACCGAAAAAACTGAAGCCAGAACGCGAATTGGTGCGGGAACGCGCCAGATATTGTTGTAAAAAACGACCGCACCCTGCCAAATATGATTATGAGGGGTTTTGCTGCGCAAAAACTCGAAAGTAACGTTGGCAAAGTAAGATGGGTGAAACTTGGCGTCAGCATCTTCACTAGTGACTGTGATGTTCTCAATTGGAATTTTTTGCTGATCGACTAAGATTTGTTTGGCATGCTTGGCGCCCCAGCAAGTATTAGCCGATTTGCCTTTGACTTCACCAGCAATATCGGGGTGAAAGGTTACCCAGATATTGCCGAACTTCCTTCCAAACTCTTTTTTCAAAAGTTTAGCTTTATTTTGGCCCACCTCGCCCTCTCGTTCTTCAAAAGAAAGCATAATGTGCAGATTCTCTTTGGGGTAGGTTTGGTTTAACAAACTTTGTAAAGTCTCTTTGAGAGTGTGAATTGGCTCTTGATAGGTGGGAATAATCACCAAGTGATGAATTTTACGCCAACGATCTGGATATAGTCGCTCCAGGTCTTTGAGCCAATCAAAAGCCTTGCTGGCTTTGATGGTGAAGTGGGCAGAGAACGCCAGGACTGCCAAGGTAAAAGACCGATATACCCAGTACACGGCGAAGCCGATGACGTAGTAGGCAACCCAGTTGGGCACGATTAGCGAACCCCAGATTGGGAACAAGATTAATGACCAAGAAAAAACTCCAGGTAAAATTTCCAAAAAACGTTGGGTCCGGACTGGGTGACGTAAAAAATAAGTGCGGATGGGGTTTTTCATAAACTGCTCGTGCCCTCCGCGGTGTTAATTCTGGGAAAAAGAGGAGGAGTTGCTTTTATGTGAGCGCCAGTTAAATTGGTCAGAATTTTTTCAGCAGTTTCAGGAATGACAACCTGAGCATGATAAGCAATTTTGTAGAGCATGGTGACAGAGTCCAAAATAATGTATTGTTGCTGTTCGCCTTCTAGCAACCAAGGTTTGTTTTGGCTCAAAAACTGGTCAGTTTGGGCAGTCCAATGCTTAAGTAAGTCAAGTGTCGCTGAAACATCAGAATTTTCCATGAGTTTTAGATACTGAGGGTCGGGAGTTGGAGCTAGATCCAGCTCAACTCCCGACAACTGGATTTTTTCAGCCAACTTGGTAATGCGTGATGCGAGATTGCCTAGCCCATTAGCCAGCTCGGACTGGAAGATTTGATCCAACTGCTGCCAGCTCAAGTCAATATCGTTGCCAATTGGCCCAAGACTAATTAAGATCCAGCGCGTGCCGTCGATACCGTAGCGCTCGATTAGTTGTTGAGGCGAAATGACGTTTCCGAGGGTTTTGCTCATTTTTTGACCGTTGATACTGATAAAGCCATTGATCAAGATTTGCTTGCTCATGGGAAGGTTTGCTGAGAGCAACATGGCCTGCCACATTGCCGCTTGTTGGCGCAAATTGTCCTTGCCGGCAATTTGCGTACCGGGCCAAAACTGTTCGAAGCTGCCAGTTTGTTTTGGCCAACCCAGCGTACTGATGTAGTTAACTAAGGCATCGAACCAAACATACATCACGTGCTGATCGTCGTCTGGAACGGGGACGCCCCAAGGCATATTGGTTTTAAGCCGCGAAATACTAAAGTCTTGGAGTCCCGCGCTGACGAAAGCGGTAATCTCATTGAGTTTGTGTTCTGGTTTGATAAATTCTGGATGGCTTTGGTAATACTTGAGCAATGGCTTCTGGTACTTAGAAAAGCGAAAAAAGTAATTTTCTTCGTTTCTGGTTTCTAGTTCCAAGGTGGGGTGAAGGGGGCAGCGATGGTCAACTAATTCTGATTCTAGTTTGGTGAGCTCACAACCGACGCAGTACTGATGTTGATACTGCGCCTTGTAGATGTCATCGTTTTTTTGGCAAAGTTGCCATAATGTTTGAGCTGCTTGAATGTGGTGTTCATCGCTGGTGCGGATGAAGTGAGTGTAACTCAGGTTAAGATCATCTTTGAGTGCTTGAAACTGAGTTACGGTTTGATCAACATATTCTTTTGGAGTAACTCTTTGGTCAACTGCTTTTTGCCAGATTTTTTGTCCATGCTCATCGCTGCCGGTATTGAAGATCACTGCGTCTCCGATTAGGCGATGAAAGCGGGCGAGCACATCGGCGGCGACAATTTCTAAACCAAAACCAATATGGGGTTCTGAGTTCACGTAAGGCAAGGTGGTAGTGATGTAGTACTTAGATTGCACGACGACGATTATTATACAGGTTTAGCCCGAGAAAAATTAACCAGGGCAGCATGATGGTTAAGACAACACTCCACTCAAGCTGTATCTGCTGCAACTTGAAAAACAGCAGGGTTTCGATACCAAAGCTAAACAGGATGGCTAGTAACCAAGATCGGGAAATAGCAACCATCAATGAGAGGTTGCCCAAGAAAAAGAGCAAATGGAGCGGCAGGTAACTGCCGCTAACGATGAAATTTGCCAAGCGCTCTGGATAGACGAAGCGTAAAATTAGCAAAATAAGCAGGTAGCATACTCCCGCCTCGAACCAATAAATGGTCCGAGGCGGAGCGCTTTCTTTAGGATTACTTTTTTTTAAGTTAACATTATTTTTCAATCTTGTTTCAAGTTTCACTCGCTTCGATCTACCAGGCAATCTTGATGAACGATGAAACAGCACCAGCGGCGCTTTGTGCACTTTTTTGGGTTGACCAAATTGGATCATAAAGATGATTGTATAACAAAGTTATGCCATAATGGTTTAGGTCAAATCATATGAACAATACTGAAATTCTACTGGTGGTGTTAATCGTCTTATTCGTGGTGGTGCTGTTGGTGTTAGTCAGTTTTCTACGTCGGGTGCAGCTAAGTAGTAAGAACCAAGTCGAAGAGCTAGTGGATAGAATCTTCGGCGCGAGTGCTAATAAAATCACCGAGCACTCGCGTCAGCTGTTGGCATCTGAAACTTCAGCTATTCGTGTGGAGCTAGAGACCAAACACCAACAGCTATCCAAATTAGTAAAAGATGTTGAAGTGGTAATGGATAAGCGTCAGCAGGAGCTGAAGATTTTAGAGAAGGATCGAGCCGAGCAGTTTGGTAGTTTGGTCAAACAAATCGAGTCTCATCAGAGAGTGACTGAGGAGCTAAGGGGACACACAGAAGATTTGGCGCGCGCGCTGAGTAGCAACCAA
>DAOOPX010000041.1:0-7549 GCA_035388465.1 Candidatus Woesebacteria bacterium | reverse complement strand
GTGTGTAAAGCAACAACTAACGCTGTAAAAAAGTATCCCTCGGTATCGTAAAGAAAAATGGTGGTAAAAAGCTGTTCCGCCTCTTTACTGGTTAGGTCATGGCGTAAAATAAGCTTAGTGATCAACGGTAAAACTGAGCTAAGTTCGTCAACCATTGGTTGTATTTTACACCAAAATACTTGGGAATAAATACTTAGAATGTTCTATACTATTTGGCAATGAAAAAAATAACCCAATCAATGTTTTTATGTAGTTTGTGGCTAACCTTTGCTCTCATGGTCTCGATATATCTACCTCAACCTGCACTTGCTAAAAGCTACAGCATTGATCAGTTAAATATTGAGGCACAATTGCAATCGGACGGCTCAATGCTGGTGAGTGAAACCAGACGATATAATTTCGACGGAGATTATACTTTCGCATACTTGAAAATTAACCGCGCCCCAGACCAAAGCAAAAGTCCGGGGAGAACTGAAAGTTATAATCTAAGTGACTTTGCGGTCTGTGAAGAAGCCGAGTGTTACGAACAGTTGCCTGACAATGCGTTGACCATCGCTTCCGCCGACCAAGACAGACCGGCGGGTAAATTCTATGTCCAAGAGTCCGCCGATTCGTATTACATCAAGTGGTTTTACCGCAGTAGCTCGACAGAAAATTTTACCTTGAGCTACAGGGTTGATAATGCTGTCACGCTACATCAGGATATAGCCGAACTGTATTGGCAATGGGTGGGAGATGAGTGGGAAATTGAGCAAAACAATATTAACGTTGCGCTGAAATTGTCCCAACCAGTTGGCAATGATCAGATTCAAGCGTGGGCGCACTCGGATGATCCAAGCACTGTCAGTATTCCAGATAATACCAATATAACGTTTCAAGCTGGATATTTGAGTGTTGGGAATTTTTTGGAGGGGAGAATAGTGCTACCCAAAGAGATGTTTAGTGGCGGAGCCGGTCTGGCGATCGGCTCCGCCACACTAGCAGAAATCCAAGCCCAGGAAACAAGGTTCATCGCTGATACCATAGCCGAGCAGAAACGTGGTGAACTACTGTCTTATGTTCTCACCGCAGTTCTTGGTTTAATCGTCATTGGCCAAATTTGGCTGCTTGTCAAAACTACCCAAACTTTTCTCAAGTACGGCAAGGATGAACCACTACCCAAAGTTAATCAAGCTGGTTCACTCTGGGAGCCACCTAGTGAGATAGACCCAGCCCAAGTAGAGCAATTACTAACTGCTAGAGAAGCACTTACGCCCAAGGCTTTCACCGCTACTATCCTATCTTTAGTTCACGATCGGTTTTATAAAATAATTCGCAGTAATGAGCAAATGGGTTTAATTTTCAAAAAATATCATTATTACCTAGTTCCAATCGAAACGAAATCAAACCAATCTAAAACTGGAATTCAAAACTATGTTGATAAATTTCTTCACACCATTGGTTTCACCGAATCCGAACTTAACGGGCAAAAGATTAATAATTTAGATCTCGAAAAAATTGCATCTTGGTGCAGGACTCATAAAACCACTAGCTATCATTTTTTTCAAAATTTCAAAAATGTGGTAATACAAGAGAATTACAATGAGGGCTTTTTTGATTCAAAATCAAAAAAGCAAATGGGCATTTATAGTCTTGGAATTGGAGCCAACATGTTTTTAGTTTTGATCATATTGTTTTTTGCGCAAGGACTTAGCACGGCATACGTAGATTCAACTTTTACCCCAGGATTGGTTACTTACCTACCAGCACTTATCTCGCTGATGGTCATAATAAGTGTTGTTTGTAATAGTATTTTCTTTGCAAGCGGGATCAAACGAACCAGTCAGGGCGCCCTAGAAACCGCGGGCTGGAAAGCCTTCAAAAAACACATGAACGATTACAAAAAAACACGGGAGTACCCAATTGATTCAATTGTGCTGTGGGAAAAATACTTGGTTTACGGCACCGTGCTAGGTGTGTCAGCAAAAGCGCTGGCGGCGCTTCCGGTGCAGTTCTCGCCTGAAGATCAGCATCTAGCCGCCGCCTACTGGGGCGGCGGCGCTATTTCTTCCGACTTCTCTCAAACTCTCGATGGTATCAGTGAAGCAGTATCCTCGATCAACTCAGCTGCTACTAGTAGCTACGGCGCCAGCGGCGTAGGTTCTTCCGGTTCTGGCAGTGGTGGTGGCGGAGGTGGTGGTGGTGGGGGCGGTGGTGGTGCTGGTTAAAGTATCAATTAGTGTGCGTAACCTCTGATTCGAAATCTTTTAGAAATTGGACTAAAACACTGTGACGTTGAGCAGCTAACTTTTTTCCTGTTTTTGTCCTCATCAGATCTTTGATAGTCAGTAACTTTTCGTAAAAGTGATTGATGGTTGGCGATTTGGCTTGCTGGTATTGTTGCTTCGTCATGCCCAACTTGGGTTGTATATTGGGATCATAAATCGCTCGACCAACACTGCCGCCATAGTTAAAGGCTCTGGCAATGCCAATGGCGCCGATCGCGTCCAGGCGATCGGCATCACGAACAATATCTAATTCCAGCATCTTGATGTCTTTTGCTTGTTCTTCGTTTCGAAAAGACAAATTGCCAATTATCAGCTGGATTGCCTCAATTTCACTCTGCGACAATCCCAAAGTATCAAGAAATTTTCTGGTTTTTGCCAAACCTTGTTCTTCGTTACCATTGTTCAGTTTGGCATCTGCGACATCATGAAGCAGGGCAGATAAATCAATGACCAACAAATTTCCTCCCTCTATATCCGAAATTTTCTTCGCCAGCTGCCACACCCTCTTCGTGTGCCACCAGTCATGAGTGGTATCAGCACTTGCCAGCTGATCCCGCACAAATTTTTCAGTTTGATTAATTATTTTTTGATTACTGTTCATAAAAACCAATTGTTTATTCGTAAATCGTTGCTCCTGGTTAAATATGCTAATATACTGTTTTGTATTATGTCAGATTTTATCGTAATATTTCTGCTAGTTAGTTTCGGCAGTTTACTAGCTCTAGTTGGCGGGCTAGTATTTTTGTTTGTCCCCAAACTCAATCGGGTGTTGACTGATTACTCGGTACCATTTGCTGGGGGAGTACTTCTGACTGTGACGTTACTCAGTATCTTACCAGAGGCATCCAAACTGGTCGGACACACAGCTTTTTATATTACCTTAATTACTTTCCTAACAATTTACGTTTTTGAAAACCTGTTTTTTGAGTTACATCATCACGAACACGAGGAAGGATTGAGGAACAAGAATATTCATATAGGACACGACCCAACGTTTCGTTCCGCTTGGTTTATCATGGTGGGCGACACCATCCATAATTTCATTGATGGTGTCGCCATCACGGCCAGTTACCTGATTAATCCCGGTTTGGGAATAATTACCGCCATCTCCACCTTCTTGCACGAAGTGCCACACGAAATCGGTGATTTTGGGATTTTGCTTAAAGCTAAGTGGCGCAACAAAAATATTATCGCTACCAACCTCATCTCTGCTTCTTTTTCTCTGCTGGGCGCCTTCGTGGTGCTAGTTTGGCAACCAGCTGACACAATCCTAGGAGCACTCCTGAGTATCTCCGCCGGCGTATTTCTTTACTTCGGCGCCAGCGACTTCATCCCTCACACTGATTCGCACTTGCCCAAATCAAAAACAATTTTTGCTTTACTACTTGGAGTTTCCCTGATGGTCATCAGCTCACTCCTCATCCCTCATGCCCACTGACAAAAATTACTCCCAACCAAACTCGCTATATATTTCACCTTTGCGAATCCTTATCAACACAAATCTGATGTAATCCACCAAGTTTTTCGGCAATTCAGTTTCAATACACCATTTTAACTGATCACATTTACCAGGTTCACCAATCACTGGTTCTCCTTGACAGCTTTTCGCCCTAAAGAAAAAATCAATGCGCTCGTGATCATCGCCATTGCGGTGCATCACATGCACGAGTGCTAACTCATTTTTACTCACAATTACACCCATCTCTTCCTGGGCCTCTCTGATTACTGCCTGAGTCGCAGTTTCTGCCTGATCAATATGGCCCGCAGGCAAACTATAATTACCATCTTCGTAACCAGTATTTAACCGTCGTAGCAATAGCACTTTATTCTTATTAATTAAAATTAAATGAACAGCGCTAATGAAAGTGTAACGAGTGCTCATTTTTCTTGCACCACATGTTTAATTATCTCCAATGGATAACGTATACCCATCAGATATTGATCAACCAACTGTTTGATGTCAACATCGCGCAACTGCTTAGAACTCATCACTTTGATTTCTTCAGCACTAAACCAATTCACTTCGGTCACATCATCATGAATTTTTTTAGGATTATCAGTGTTTATTTTTCCAGTGAAGATAATTTTCAGTGCATGGGGCGGGCTAGAAAAATGTTCAGCTACATCTTCGCGTACCAATGAAGTAATGCTTAAAATTGCTGCGGGAGTAAATTCATAACCTGTTTCTTCTTCTACTTCACGTCTAGCGCCCATAATCGGATCTTCGCCCAAGTCTAACCACCCAGCAGGCTGATTCCACTTACCATAATCAGGTCTATTTGGTAAACCTTCCCTCACCAACAAAAATTTGCCGTTTTTTTCAATTAGCGCACCCACTACCACAAATGGTTGAGTGAAACATCGATGCATATTATTGATAGCATATCATTTATATTTAAATCTTCGTGGACAAAAAGAAGTAAATCAAAATTATTAAAGCTCAAACTTTTTCTTATAAATTTTTTTCTGAAATTGTACTCATGTTGTTAACTAATCATACCGCGATAACGTTACTTTAATTAGTTTGTTTCCAACTTCTTTTCCATCATAAACCCATTCACCAAGATAATCATTAATTTCCATATAATCTAAATTGAAAGTTTTCCCATTTTTTTCTCTAATTACCCAAATTGTATTATTTGGTTCAACTTTCTGTCCCACAAATTTTATCCAAAGGTTGCTTTCAACAGTTCCTGGTTGCTTTGGGTAAAAATTATTATCAACCATCGTATCGAAAAATAAAATTTTCTCAAAACCAGAATTATCAACTTTTTTTGCTATGGTTTCTAAAGGATATGTTGTTGAAAAAAGAATTTCTATGTTGTCATACATTTGCCCACCCGAACTATGATTGCTGGCTAGATAATTTCTTTCATTCATCCCAAATAATTGAGCAATTCTCTTAGCTTTGGCAATATCCTTTTCTACCCTAAATTTAGTAATTCCTCCAATCAGAAAATATATAAGTAAAATAAAAGTAAAAAATCGAATAATTTTCATTTAATAGATTTAAAAAACCAAATTAATGTGTTTGAAGACATATGTAAATAACAGGTGAATATTGAAAAATTAATTTTCTCGACCATATAAATACTTGATCTTTTTTTCCAATGCACTTGGCGAACAATTAGAAGTAATTAAACCATAACATTTTTCTTGACAGTTTTCCCAACAGACTGATTTTGTTGAGCATTTTTTGCCAACGCTAATCCCCATACAGCTTTCAAAACAACCTCCAATCGGAGGTGAACAAATAAAAGCGTCCAAACTGGGCTTCGAACTTTGCTTATATTCTTGACAATAATTTACACAACGCTCGTCATTATTGAAAGTTGTTGATTCGAACTCAACCGGGGCAAAGACTACTGCAACGAAAATTAAAAACAAAATTATAATTATGGCAAGAATAAATTTTTTCACCTTAATTTTGCACAAGTTCGTTTGTTACCTCAGTGCTATTATTTCTGATTAACACCAACTTAAAGTCTTTGAACTGCTTGCCGATAACTTTTTTTGTAAAAAAAATATTAATTATTGCACCAACCAATGCACCTAAAGGAGTTACGATTATTTGGATGCTCTCAATATCAACACCCATCAATGAGGCCACAAGTCCGATCACAAATCCTATAACAAATCCACCAGCTATAGCTCCAAGAATTGAACGCCACATAATCCACCACCAAATTCTTGCTCCGTCTCCCCATGTAGCCTCCGTACTGTGAATGGTTTGTTCCATCATAGTTTGATAAAAATATAATACTAATTAAATCCTAGCAGATAAACAGTATAATCACTAGAGTTTTATGACAAATAAAAAGATTAAGTTGGCACTTGGGCTCTCTGGTGGGGTAGATTCTGCGGTGTGCGCGCACCTGTTGGTGAGTCAAGGTTATGATGTGACTGCGGTATTCATTGAGTGCTGGAATGAGCCTGGTTGTCGTACTGACCAAGATCACAAAGACGCATTGGAAATCGCGTTATCCCTAAAAATTCCTTTTAAAGTTTTAGATTTTCGTAAAGAGTATCAGGAGAAAGTGATGGGGTACTTTCTGTCTGAATATAAAGCGGGCAGGACTCCTAATCCTGACGCAATGTGCAATCGAGAAATCAAGTTTGGCCTGTTTTATGAGTGGGCAGTGAGGGAGGGGTTCGACGCCATTGCCACCGGACATTATGCCAAGATCGTTGAAAGTGGAGGCAGAAAACAGCTGGCCGTCCCCAAAGACACACATAAAGACCAAACCTACTTCTTACATCTGTTGCGCGGAGAACAACTTGAGCGAATTGTTTTTCCTTTAGCAGATTTAACGAAAGCTGAAGTCAGGCAAAAAGCTAAGGAGTGGGGGATAGCGGTCGCCGACAAAAAAGATTCGGTCGGAATCTGTTTTGTCGGCGACATCAATGTACATGACTTTTTAAAAAGTAAGCTAGGTGAAAACCAAGGAGAAGTGGTTGACGCTGATGGCAATGTGATTGGCTCCCATCAAGGACTGTGGTTCTACACCATCGGTCAGCGTGGTGGTTTCACCGTATTTCCCACGCAAATAATCAAAACCAAAACTGGTGAAACTCTGACAAAACACTACATCCCTCCGTTTTATGTGATTGGAAAAAAAGTCAAAGAAAATCAATTAATTGTTGGGTTTGGTGCTCAAACCCAACAATTCCAATTCGAAATTACTGACTTGCACATGATTGATCCAAAGCAACAATTGGAAAATATTTCTAATCTTTTCGTTCGCATCCGCCACACTGGCGAATTACTCGACTGTAAAGTAACACCAACCTCAGATCAACAATATTCTGCAACTCTGGAAACGGCAATTTCTGGCATCGCCCCCGGCCAGTCGGCCGTACTGTATCAGAAAATTAATAACGTAACACTTTGCTTGGGCGGGGGAGTTATTACAATAAAATAGGCAATCACTCTTGTAAAAACTGAAAAGATCTTTGGTCAATTTCTATTCCCAAATACCTACCCAATCTGAATAAGTGTTGTCTTTGCCTTATCAACTGTGGTTGACCATTAATCCATTTTTTATATAAGTCGTCAAAATACATCTCAAACCCTTTCGCAAAATCTAAAAATTCCTCTTTTGATTGAAACATGTTTCTTATTTCAGAAAGATCGGCATTATATACTCTTACATCAGAACTTGACCCTTGTTCATACCAAAACCTTGAAGCTCTAGCGACACCAACTTGAATGGGTAATCTAACGTGGAAATTGACAATTAATCCTGTATATGGTCCGGCAATTACAACTCCAGACTTCCAAC
>DAOOPX010000040.1:0-7881 GCA_035388465.1 Candidatus Woesebacteria bacterium | reverse complement strand
TTGGTCTACTTGAATCAATTAACATAAAGTGCAATATGTATGCGACGCATACAATCCTTTGACAAACATTAGGTTTTTAGGTATATTATCCTCATGTTCATTGCTACAAGAGACAACACTAAGACCATTACTGACATTCGGGAAGACGCAATCGGAGTGTTAAACGAAGCCAATCAAAAAGGTTTGATATACGTCTCGTACCGATCGCGCCCACAAGCAGTTCTGATCGATATCGACGAATTTATCCGACTAATGGATATGCTGGAAGACTACCAAGATAATTTAGAGGCAAAAAAACTTGCAAAGATTCCCAGAGGCAAGGGTGTTCCTTTATCCGAAGTCAAAAAAATGTATGAGTAGAGTAGTTTTCACTCGTCATAGTCTCAAGGATTTGGATAAAATCGGTAACGTAGATAGAAAAAGAGTATTGGCGAAGCTCGAACAACTTACTGTTCCGTTACCAAATTTCCTTGACATCAAAATATTGAGCGGAACAAAAGGTTATTATCGTTTGCGTGTTGGCCAAGTAAGAGTGATTTTTGAGATCGATCAAAAAATGAACCAAATTTGGATTAGAGGAGTAGGTTATCGGGGTGGTATTTATCGCATATTTAACTAAGTCCCGGTCAAGCATGCAACTAGTGTTATAATTTCTTCCGATGTTTTTAAATTTCGTTAATACCACTATCACTACTACCAGCCCCTGAGGGAGGTGGTGATGTTGGTGTCGCCCCGCCCTCGGCGGGGCTTTTTTGTATCAAAAATCTGGAGATTATCTAGTAAAATACAGGGAGAAGAAAGCATATTATGTCAAAACAAAATGTCTGCAAAGATCAGTTAGATAAAAATCAAGAATTGTTGGCTCTCCGCCACAGCGGAGAGCACATTCTGACTCAGGCAATGATTCGTTTGTTTGGCCCCGAGCGGGTGATTATGGCGATGGGGCCAGCGACCGAAGAAGGCTTTTACTTTGATTTTGATAGTGGCGAAGGGTTTAAATTGACCGAAGATGAGTTTGGGCGAATAGAAAAAGAGATGGCGAAAATTATTGCGGCTGATCTGCCGATCAGCCGTCACGAGGTGAGTATCGCTGAAGCTCGTGAGTTATTTGCCGACAACCCCTACAAGCAGGAATGGTTGGATCAAATTGCTGACCGGGATGAAAAAATCAGTGTCTACTGGACAGGAGATGTGGATTTGGCGAAAGTAAAAACAGGCGAAAGTTTTGTCGATCTATGCAAAGGCCCACACGCCAGCTCAACTGGTCAGATTAAAGCGTTCAAGCTCCTCAGTTTGGCTGGGGCATATTGGCATGGCGATGAAAAGAACAAGATGCTAACTCGTGTCTATGGTACCGCGTTCCCCATCCAGGCTGAATTAGACAACTATCTAACTCTTTTGGACGAGGCCAAAAAACGCGATCACCGTAAATTAGGTAAAGAATTAGATTTATTTACTTTTTCCGAGTTGGTGGGCGGAGGCCTACCTCTCTGGACACCGAAGGGGACCATTTTGCGACACCTGTTGGATGACTTGGTGTGGAAACTGCGCAAAGAACGTGGCTACGAGCAAGTCACCATTCCTCACATTACTTTAAAATCACTTTACGAAAAAAGTGGTCATTGGGCAAAATTTGCCAATGATCTGTTCAAGATTAAAACAAGGGAAGGTCACGAGTTTGCGATGAAACCGATGAACTGTCCACATCATACCCAAATTTATGCTCACTTACCTCGTAGCTACCGCGACTTGCCCCAAAGATATGCGGAAACGACCATGGTTTATCGTGATGAGCAGAGTGGTGAATTAAACGGTTTGTCCCGAGTGCGTTGTATTACTCAAGATGATGCCCACGTTTTTTGTCGCGAGTCGCAGTTGAAACATGAAGTATTTGCCATTTGGGATATTATTGAGGCTTTTTATAAAGCCTGTGGGTTCCCAGAATTAAGCCTGCGCCTAAGTTTGTCTGATCCCAAACAGATGGATAAATATTTGGGGACAAAAGAACAATGGGCGCAAGCGGAAGATCAATTGCGCCAGTTTGCCACAGAGCGCGGAGCTAAGTATTTCGAAGCGGTGGGTGAAGCGGCGTTTTATGGACCGAAGCTTGATTTTATGACTAAAGACTCGTTGGGTCGCGAGTGGCAGGTCGCGACCATTCAGGCAGATCGCAACATGCCCAGCCGGTTCGAACTGACATACACCAATGAGGCGGGTGAGAAAGAACAAGTGGTGATGATCCATGCGGCGATCATGGGCTCGATCGAGAGATTTATCTCCATTTTGATCGAGCACCACGCCGGCAAGTTTCCCTTTTGGCTGGCGCCGGTGCAGGTGAAAGTGCTGCCCATCACCGATGGGCAGCACCAATACGCACAGGACGTTGTTTCTCAATTAACGAAAGCTAAGCTCCGTGTTGAATTGGACGACCGCTCAGAGCGGCTCCAAGCCAAAATCCGTGACGCGCAACTCCAGCAGATTCCTTATATGCTGATATTAGGCGCCAAGGAAGTGGCCAACCAGACTGTCTCAGTTCGTAGCCGTGACGCAGGTGACTTGGGTAGTATGGATTTGACCGAAATTACCAGCAAACTCCAGTAATACTGTTGTCTGATTTACAAGTTGGATAAAATGAACAAGAGTAAGTTACTCAGTTTTGACTCTGACGCTGGGGCTCATGGTGGAAGAGACGTAGCAGCGCAGTAGCTTAAATTGGCAGACGCTGATCAGCTCTTCCAAGTTAGCACTCAATTCTTTGGTTGACATTTTCAAATTACCAATCACCACATGGGCAAGAGGCGCCTTGCGCTCAGTTTTGATGGTAACACTCCCTTTTTCTAGTTCAGTTTTGACTTTTTCTGGTTGCTGAGTGATAGTGCCATTTTTGGGATTGGGCATTAAGCCTTTAGGTCCAAGCAATTTGGCGTGCTTGGCCAATTTAGGAATAAAGGCTGGAGTAGTCAGCAGGACATCAAACTCAATTTTGCCAGTTTCTAAGTCTTTAATCAGCTCGTCAGAGGCAATTGCGACTCGGATTGATTGGCCAGTTGAATGAGGAAAAGTCAGCTTGCCTAGCTCACCAGGTTCTTTAACCACCAGATCGGCGGTAATCGTGCCCGCAAACTTGGTAAAAGAGGCTTTTTTGACCATCTCAATCGCTTCGCTGGGAGAAAACGCTTTAGTTTTATCAATCATCGAGCGGGCCGCCACGTACTTCTTGCCGCGATTTTTTTTGGGCTTGGATTGAGTTAGTTTTGCTGGAGTAGCTCCATCAGCTTTCTTTTCTTCCTTAGCACTTGAGTCGTTTGGAGCTGTCTTGGTTTCGACGGTTGGCTCCACAGCCTTAACGATCTTGATTTTATCGGCAGTTTTAGTCATGTCGACGTTACGTTTGGCACCCATATTGCTCCTTTGAAAATTCCAGAATATCTTTTTACTTAATTGTTACGCCCATACTGCGGGCAGTTCCAGAAACAGTTTTGATGGCTGAGTCCAGATCGGTAGTGTTGAGATCTGACAACTTTTTTTCGGCAATGGTCTTAATTTGATCAGCCGTGATTGAACCAGCTGGTTCAAGTTTGTTTTTGCCGCTGCCTTTTTTGAGTTTCAGAGTTTGTTTAATTAGATCAGACACTGGGGGAATCTTCAGCACAAAAGTAAAGGATTTGTCTTGGTAAACAGTGATTTCTGCCGGAATAACTTGGCCGCGCTGATCAGCAGTTTTGTCATTGTACTGCTTGATAAAATCCATCATGTTAATCCCGGCTTGACCCAAGATGGGACCAACTGGAGGAGCGGGAGTAGCTGAGCCAGCGGGAAGATTAAGTTTGAGGACTTTAACGATTTTTTTTGCCATATAAAACTTCTAGTTAACTGCTAACTTTTTTGACTTGTAAGAAATCAAGCGCTACCGGTGTTTCTCGACCAAAAATATTTACTAATACTTCAACTTTGCCCTTTTCTTCATCAATGCTTTTGACAGTAGCCAAGAAATCATTGAATGGACCGTCAGTAATCTTGATGGCTTCTCCTTCGGAGTAGTCCGCTTTGTATTGAGGTGCGGCCTGATGCATGTATTGGCGAATTGCTTCAACTTCGTGCTTGGGTAAGGCGGTGGGTTTGTTGCCGACGCCAACAAACCCAGTTACTCCCTGGGTAGTACGCACGGCCAGCCATGAATCATCAGATAGCTCCATGTGGACCAACATGTAGCCGGGAAAAATTTTCTCATTAACAGTCTTACGCTGACCGCGCTTGATCTGAATTTTCTCTTGAGTGGGAATCAAAATTTCAATAATTTTATCAATTAATCCCAGAGTTTCAGCACGTTGCTTGATCATTTCCGCGACTTTATTTTCATACCCAGAGTAAGTATGCACCACGTACCAGCGGGCATTCTTGTTTTCTAGGGTAGATATCACAACCAAGTTGGGGGTTTTGACTTGCACTTCTTGGACTTCTGGTGGAGTGGGAACAGCAGTTTTGCTCATAATTCTTTAGGTAATAATAAACTTGATCAATTCTTGAAAGACGAAGTCGCTCAAACCAATATAAAGTCCAATAATGATACTGACGATAACAACAACTACAGTTTTTTGCTTTGTTTGCTCTCTGGTTGGCCAACTGACTTTGTGCAGTTCTGCCTTCACCTCTCTTAGATAAGGAAGTAATTTTATCATAAACAAGTGCTGTATTCTATGATATTTTCTCAGATTAAGCAATCAGCGGATTTAGTTACTCTCGGTTTGATTTGAGTTAATTTGGGAAAAGAGATTTTTTTGTTTGACCCGGTTGACCATACTCGAAGGAGGTGGCTTTAAGCTGTCCTCTTTTTCTGGTGGTGAAGAATCCTTAGGTAAGGCACGGGAGAAGATCATTAAACCCAGTCCGAGAACAATCAAACCGAACCCAACTTTGGTGCGAGGGGAGTTTTGTTCGAGATTGAGTTTGCTCACGCTGTTTTGAAAAAAGGCGATCAAAGCTTGCCACCTAGTTTTACCAAATTCAAGTAAGGCTGACAAAGCCGATGAGGTGGGTGGTTGGTCATCAATTACGGCAGTGGATTCGAGCGTAGGTGTGGGTGTTACGGTCATTACTTCTGCGGCGGGAGAGATAGTTGCTGATCTACTTGCTTGGGTTGGTGATGGCAGGGTGGTGGGAAAGGTAGTGGGCGAGGGTGATTTAAATGTTGGTGATGGTTGGAGTGTTCCTCCTTTTGGTGGCGCGACCGACGGTCGCGCCACCGCATCAATCTTGGTGATGGGTTGACACTGTGAGTTGCTTGGGTTAATTGCCAATCGACACGCACCCTGATAACAACGCATGTTAATCTCACAGTCACGATTTGAATCACAACTTTGATTACAGTTGGCCATCATTCGGTCTTGGAGTTCTGCTGGAGGTGGGCTACAGGTTAGGCTCTCAACATTATTGGGATAGCGACAGCGGTTGTACCAGCAGGTTAGATTATCGGCACACTCACCAGTGTTTGAGCAGTAGTGATTGCACTCAAAGTTCAGCCCGTCGTCTGGTAGTTCTTCACATTGGGTACTTTGGGGATTATCAGCCAGGCGACAGCGTTGAGAGTCACCAACCACAAAGCAGAACAGGTCGTTAGCGCACTGACTGTGCGCTGTACAGATCTCATTGCACTCTTTAAGTGATTGAGTATTAGATTGACATTGATAAATTTCATCGGTAATTTCAATAGCCAAGTACCACTCTTCCAGACTGGCGGATAAACATAGATTGCTTCCGCCTGTATATAGCTCTTGCAACTGGAGTGGTTCAATTGAAGCAGGGACTGCTCCACCCAGTCGGTCATTATTTCTGAGATCGATTTTTTTCAACTGAGTTAACGAGTCCCAAACTCCAGCGGGTAAACTACCAACTAAATTTCGTGAGTCAAGCGTAATCGCCTCAATGCGCTGGTGCGAGCTACAGCTTATCCCGGTCCAGTTACAGGGGTTATCTGTAGAAAACCATGGAAATTCTGATTCAGTAAAAGTCCAGTTATTTCCAGAAGCATAAGTGTAAAATTGCATCAAAGCTTGACACTCTTCTGCTGGGATGGCACTAATGGTGGTACAACTGTATTGAGGTGAAGTAGCTTGGAGAAATAAACTGGTTTGATTATCCTTGATGTTTTCTAGACCAATCGCAATCATCAACAGTGAAAGACACAAACTGAGTAAACTTAGAGCAAAAAAAGAAAAGTTTTTTGGATCAAAAAAATTCATCTTTAGCTTGTTTTTCGTGGAGCGAGTCGACATATTTAAACTTGCCTTTTAAGCAGGATGGCAAAGTTGATGCTACTGAAGATGAGCAGGCCACCTAGGATGCTCAGCCAAATTGCGTAAGGAGCTCCACCAGATTCAGGTAGGGTTGATGTGCCTGATTCGCTAGCAACATTTTTGTTTTGACACTGGCAGGTGGTGTCGGTTGGACAGCGTGGGTCACGACAGTAGCCATTCAGGCAAGCTAAATCTGATTGACAATCCCGGTTCGCCGAACAAGTGTGATTACAACTATAGTTAGTTGTTGATGAAGCGGTGTTTGTAGGAGTTGGTGTAGGGGTAGTTGTGGAGGTAGCTTGTCCCGTGGGTGAGGGTGTTGGGGTATTGGCGGTTGCCGATCTGGTGGGCGATGGAGTGGCGGTAGCTGCGGCAGGAGCGGTAGGAGAGGGAGTTGGGGTTGAAGACGGAATTGGTGTAGCTGTGGCCGCAGCGCCAGTTATAGTGATTGCAGCAGAGCTGGAAGGAATGGCGGCGATATCCTCAGCTGTTTGTTTGTCGGTCACTATCGTGAGGGCAGGATCAAAAGCCAAAACAATTGGAGTGGTGGTTGGAGTTTGACCGGCAGTTAGAGCGACTGAGAATAGTGGCGTATTAGTACTGTTACTGTATCCAGTGGTATCTGATGAAGTACAACCTAAATCGATATTGACTTTACCCTCCGCTACTGTGGTTTTGGCAATCATACAATTCCAGCTGGTGTTGGTTTGTTGTTGAATGAGTGGGGTGGGATTGGAGGCTGAAAGAAGTGGGGCTGAGCCAGAATAGGTATAGCTTAGCCTGACTGTGATAGCAGAGATTAGGCGTCCTTGAGTATTGATAAGAGTGGTAAAAGTTGAGGTTTCTCCTACCCCAATAGTTTTTGTCGTGGGCGTAATTGAGATTTGAACCGGTCCGCCCTCTACGGCGGCTTGTTTGCGGCTGTCTTGAGATTGGGAAGAGAGCAAGACAGCCGCTCCAACTCCCACAGCCAGAAGTAACACACCTGCAACCCCAAACACGAAAGATTTATTATGAATCAAACTATTTTGAGCGGGAGCGCTATTGGTCACAATCGAGCTAGCTGGTGGAGCAGGAATTACGTTGGGAGGGGTGTTGACCATGGTGTACGGCAATTTTGGTCCCGCAGGGGTGGGATTGATCTGAGGAGTTGCTGATGGTTCAACGATTGTTTTTAGCATTTGATTTATTTGAACTCGATTGTGACTGATTCTCCGCTTAGAGTCAAAGCTTGGGTTTGCTCAGGATCAAGTTTCAAGCTGAGCTCTTCAAACTGAACAGTCTTGTCAAACTTGAGCAAACCCAAGCTTTGACCAGGATTAATGTCAAATCCACCCGGAGAGACGTTTATCAGAGCAATATCGATTGAACATGGTTGTTGATCCTCACAACTCCACTTATTAATCTGGGCAGTAACCCCAGCTTGTTGAAGTTGGTCGCTAAGTACAAATGGAGTTGTTGATGCGTCCGCGGGTTGATAATCGTCAACTAAAATTTTCAGACTTAGACCAATTATTGTTTGTGGCTCGGCAGTAGTGTACGCAAGCTCAATTTGAGCATAATCAGCAGTCGCTAGCTTCTCGGTGCT